>NZ_JBXWLA010000027.1:0-38779 GCF_058191755.1 Serratia sp. CoH_122_TC_1 | reverse complement strand
ATGCCCATAGGTGCACCCGGGTGGCCGGAATTTGCTTTTTGTACGGCGTCCATGCTGAGTGCGCGGATGGCGTTGGCGAGTTCTTTACGAGAAGACATTACGGGACTCCAGAGTGATTACAGTTCAGCGGCCAGCATGTCTTCCAGCTTTTGCTGGTCAACGGCGAACAGGCGGATACCTTCGGCCAGTTTTTCAACCGCCATCGCATCTTGGTTATGTAGCCAGCGGAATTCGGCCTCAGCCAGCGGGGCAGGTTGGTGGAAGGCTTCAGTGGAGGGCGTCAGCTTACGCTCGACCGGTTGATCGCTGTGCTTAAGCTGTTCCAGCAGATTCGGTGCGATGGTCAGGCGATCGCAACCGGCCAATGCCAGGAGCTGCTCAACCTTGCGGAAACTGGCTCCCATGATCACCGTCTGATAACGGTGCTGTTTGTAGTATTCGTAGATGGTGCGTACGGATTTCACGCCTGGATCTTGGTCGGCATCATAGTCAGCGGCAGGCTGTTTGGCCTGATACCAGTCATAGATACGGCCGACGAAGGGAGAGATCAAGTAGACCCCGGCCTCGGCGCAGGCACGCGCCTGAGCGAAAGAGAACAGCAGTGTCAGGTTAGTATTGATGCCTTCTTTTTCCAGTTCCTCGGCGGCTTTAATGCCTTCCCAGGTAGAGGCCAGTTTGATCAGGATACGTGACTTGTCGATGCCTTGTTCTTGATACAGACCGATCAGTTTGCGTGCTTTGGCAACGCACATGCCGCGGTCAAAGGAGAGGCGGGCATCCACTTCGGTGGAAATGCGCCCCGGTACGCTTTTCAGAATTTCGACGCCGATGTTCACGGCGAGTTTGTCGCTGGCGTTGATCAGTTGGGTTTCTTTACTGCCACCCTGCTGGCGAGCATAGCTCAGGGCTTCGAGGATCAGTGGCTTATATTGAGGCAGCGCAGCGGCTTTCAGGATCAGTGAAGGGTTGGTGGTGGCATCTTGCGGTTCGAACTGGCGAATAGATTCGATATCGCCGCTGTCGGCCACAACCGTGGTTAGCTGCTTAAGTGCGTCTAATTGGTTCATTTATAAGCTCCTTGACCAAACGTCAATGTAGGGAAATGAGAACGTTTTCCATCATAGGCTGAACACACTGCATCAGAAGCGTAATGATTAAAATGCGCTTTTTCTGATTGTTGCGATGGATAAGAACAATGGATCCCGTTCGAAGCCAGGCAGAGTAAGGCTTGTTAGCCATTGGCATGTGCCGAAAAGCGGCCTCATGGGCATGCGAGGGAGAGGCCTATGCGGCATCAGACAATAAAAAAGGGCCCAGCCTTGGCTGAGCCCTAGGGTATTCCTCTTCTTATTACTTGGTCAAATTAACGTCAATGGCCTGATAGAAGGCATTGGCCGTATCTGCTACATCCCACACGGCGAGGATGACGTGCGAACCGCTACGGTCTGCCGGTATGTTGCACTGGTGGGTGACCTGCGCAGCAGGGATGGCACCCCCGTCGTTTTGCTGACAGAACGGCGTCAGATCAAACGAAGCGCGGGTCAGTGGCTGCGATGCATCCCAGTTTGGCTTGGTAATAAAATAACGCCAGCTGCTGGTGCTGTGACGTGCTGTCAGCGTCCAGGTGAAGGAGTTCGGGCCAGTATGCAGGTTGATCTTGTTCCAACGGGTAGGTGTTTGCTGATCCAACTCGAAGAAGGTGGATTTGTCGGCGCTGGCAATGTGCCCATCAGCCGGACCGGCCTGCGGGAAGCCTTTCAACCCTTCAACGCTTTGTGGTTCATATTGCACGCTGCCGCACTGAGTATTGAGCTGCAGTTTGCACTGATAGGCGCGGCTGGCGGGTGTTTCGACATAACCGTGGGCTGAAGCCTGTTGAGATACGCCGAACAGTGCCGCGCTCAGCAAACCAAGAGACATAAGGGTACGGGAAGTATTGTTCATAAGTCACTCCTGACTGAAGTTGTATTGTAAGTTGGGTTTATTTTCACCGGTAAAATGAGGGGTCATTAATGGAATTAAAAACATCATTCTTGGCGGCTTGATTTATTTTTACGCGTAGTCTCTCTCGTCAGGGTGGAATGTTTTATAGGCTATTAACTAAAATTGTTATGATGATTGTCTTTTATTTCTTTGTTGAATTTATTTAAACGCTACAGTCTAAAAAATCGATGCCATGATGAATTTTATTTAAAGGATTGATGAATACTCTTTCAGATGATTTTCTCTGATATGGAGTATATTGCTTGTGGTTTTACTTACTCTTGTGTGACTTGAACGACTTTACGCGCCAACCACTTGGGAATTTAGTGTCAATTTTTTCTTATTTTATGTCAAAGAGGAATTTGTATGACTAGATTATCCCTGGATGCGATTAAAATAATCAGCACCATCAAAAGTACGGGCTCTTTCTCAATGGCGGCGGAGGCGCTGCATAAAACGCCTTCGGCAATATCCTACCGTGTGTCCAATATTGAAAGTAAGCTCTGTGTGAAACTTTTTCATCGTAATGGCCCGATGATTACCCTAACAGATGAAGGGGAATTTCTGTTGCAGGAGGGCGGTTGGATTTTAAATGCGGTACAGGATCTCGAAAGTAGGGTAAGAAACATCCCCAAACTCGATAATAATATCCGCATCGTCGTCGATAATTTCTTTCCGTTAGAAACGATCACTCAGGATATCCGTGAGTATATTCAGCACAGCCCAAACGCCAACATTTCTGTGCAGCGAGAAGCACTGAACGGTACCTGGGATGCCTTGAAGAACAACCGGGCGGATTTGATTATCGCTATCGGCCAGATCCCGGACAGCGTGCAGGCGAAAACGCTGATGCTGGGCAAGCTGAACTTTGTGTTATGCGTCTCGCCTTCACATCCGTTTGCGGCGCAGAAAAAGCCAGTGGACAAAAACCAGCGGCTGAACGACATCGTGGTGGTGATTGCCGACAGCAGCCACGAATTGCCAAAGCGTAATCACGGCACCATGCCGTTACAGCGTCAACTGGTGGTGTGCGATGTTGAGAGCAAACTGGCGCTGTTGAAACGGGGTATTGGTCATGGTTTCTTGCCGCCAGCGCTGATCGAAAAAGAGTTGGCAAGTGGTGAACTGGTGACGGTTCCGGTTGATATGCAAAAAGGTGACGAAATGATTTGGCTGGCTTGGCATCCGGCCAGTAAAGGGGCTGGTTTTACCTGGTGGCATGAGCGCCTGACGCGTAAAAGCGACGTTTTTAGCCTGATGGGGCGCGAAGTCATACGTGATGGAGGTTACCCTTGGTGTAACAACTAAGGGAACAGTGACGAAGGGATGCGAAAATTAAACAATAAAAACCCCGTCGCCGTCGGCTACGGGGTTTTTTTATGGTGCAACCGGTTGTTATGCCACGCGGCCCACTTTCAGCCAGGCAGTATCCGAGCCAGGTACCGAGGTGATGTAACCCCATTTGGTCTGCCAGACATAGCCTTGATAAGACACTTGCGCACCTTGGTTATAGACGGTGCCGGCGACGTAGGCAGGCGCGCTCATGAACGGCAGATTACCGGGACCCACGCCGGTATAGCGCAGACCAGTGCCCATATCCAATTGGCTGTCATCGTAGTCCGCAGCATTGAAATAGCGGTCCAGCGAGGCCAGCAGGTCACCATTGCGGTTGTCCTGGCCCAGGTGCCAGAACATGACGCCACCCAGTTGCTGCTGTTTGATGTACTTAGCCTTGTACTTGAAGCTTTCGGCATCGTCGTAGGTGACGAACAGGCCTTTGGCCGCATGGTACAAGTACGGCGTTTTGGTTTTGTCGTTCCACAGGCGCTGATAACCGTAGTTGCCCAACAGCATTTGTTCCAGCTGACGATAAGAGGCAATGCGGGGATCTTTGTCGCGGACGCACTCTTCACACCCCACCAACCAGTAGTCGGTGCCTGGGAACGGATCTTCCCCCGGCGTGCTGTGAGTGCTGTACTGGCCGCCGTTGCTGCCGCTGACGCCTTTAAATGCGCGGCCGTAGAAAGGCACGCCCATAACGATTTTGCTGCTTGGTACGCCTTCCAACATCAGGTGTTGTTGTACCGCGGCGTCCACCGTCAGGCTGAATGGGCTAGGGAAGGCGCGAGTCAGTTCTTCCCAACTCCAACCCAGATTGGCTTCACGCAGTGCGTTATAGAAGGTTGGCCCGGCGCTGTCGCCGAACAGCCCGGCCTGATGGTTAGTGATTTTTTCCCATGGGCCCGCCAGATCGTAGGTCATCAGGTTGATGTAATCGAGTGAGGCGACGATCTGCGGCAGCTTGCTGTAATAACGTGACAGGAAGAATGCGCCGCCGGCACCGGCAATGGTCAGTTGATAAGGCAGTGCCTGGCGGCCATCGGCCAGGGTCTGCTGATTGAGCAGGGTACGGATCTCTTGCAGTGCAGCGACAAAACCATCCACTTCGCTGCTCTGTGGGTATTCCCAGTCAATGTCTACACCGTCAAAACCATAGTCTTTCATGATGCGGACGCAGGATTGCGCGAATTTGGTGCGTGACGCCGGGGTCTTCACCGCGTTGACATAGTTGGCGTGGGAAACGCCCAGATCGTTGGAGTAATACCAGCCGCCGATGGAGAACATAATGCGCAGGTTAGGGTTATGCGCTTTTAGCGCCGTCAACCGACTGACGACATCGCGAGCTTTGACGTCATTGGTTGCCGGATCCCAGGCACATTCCAGATTGCTGTTAATGTCGAGGAACGAGAAATTAATGTGGGTGAGCTGCCTGGCCTTGGCCGGTGTAATGTTCGACACCGGGAAAGGCACGACTGAGGTATCAGATTCGGTATAGTTATTAATTTGGTTAGTTGGAATAAAGTAATAACCAATAACGGCTTTGCGTTCGGACATGGTATTTCTCCAGGTTGAGGTTTTTTGTTATTGAGAGTGAATCTCCCGCCGCTATTAATGTTTATTTTCAAGGTAAATAAAAGTCGAAATAAATCACAGTAAGGATGAATTTTTTCATCGAGCAGTGTCGTTATTTACTGGGCATTGTTGTGTCATGGTTGAGCGTGAATGAATTTGACCTTAGAGGCTGTATTTATTCATTTGCTTTGTTATAGCATCCTTAACTAGATTCTGATGGTACCGATATTCCACCGGCCGTGATTGGCATTTAATTAAAGTAAAATAGGAGTGTAGCTATGTCCAGCTTAGAGCCAGACGCTGTTGGCTTAATTATCCAGCGAGCATGTGAATATCTTCAGCCGGTGATGAATGCCATTTTGGCAGGCCTCATGGCGTTATTACACGGGGCCTATCGTAACGTGGGTATGCGGCGACGCCTATTAAATGCAGGAATGTGCGCTTTATTGGCCTGGACGGTACGCGATGCATTGGCACTGGCCGGGCTGGAATTAAAATGGGCGAATCTTGCCAGCGTACTGATTGGCTTTCTTGGGGCCGATTATATCAGCGGTTTAATTAAAAAATTCATTGGAAATAAAACGGGGTTCAAAAATGATAAATGAAATAGAAGATATTCGCTTCACCGCCCGCAGCGAAGCCAATTTAGTGGGTGTTCACCCGGATTTGGTACGGGTGATTCGGTTGGCATTGCATTATTCGCTGGTGCCGTTTTCCATCACCGAGGGATTACGCACCATGGCACGTCAGCGTGAACTGGTGCGCGGGGGGCAAAGCCAAACGCTGAAAAGCCGTCATTTGACCGGTCATGCAGTGGATGTGGTGGCCATGCCCGCGGGTGTGGTGTCCTGGGAATGGGACTACTACGCGCAAATTGCTGTGGCAGTGCGTCGTGCGGCGCGCGAGTGTGCAGTCAACGTTGAGTGGGGCGGCGAATGGAAAACCCTGAAAGATGGGCCGCATTTCCAGCTTTCCTTTAGGGATTATCCGGCATGAGCGGTTGGTTAAGCAGGTTGTCACAAGGCGGATTGCTGCTGCTGTTGATGGTGGCAATTGGCCTCGGTGCATACAGCTCACTGCTGTCGCACAGGCTGGATCTGGTGCGACAGCAGGCGAGCGAACAGCAAAAGACACTGGCGCAGCAGGCGGGGTTGATTGTCACACTGCAAACCCAGGATGCGCAGAACCGTGCGCTGATGGCGGCTCAACAGCAACAGGAACGTCAGCTGCGTCAGCAAAGCGACGTTTACCAGAGGAAATACCGTGAAGCGATTAAAAATGACGCCTGTGCTGGGCAGCCTATGCCTGGCGCTGTTATTGAGCTCCTGCGCCCAACCGCCGCAGGCGGCAGCGCCGGTGGTGCTGTTGCCCCCTGAGTCGGTGTTTACCCCGTGCGAACAGCCGCAGTTACTGGGTAACACCTGGGGCGATGCGCTGAGTTACACCCTGGCACTACAAACCTCGTTACAAATTTGCGCAGGCCAGGTGGCGACGCTCAATGCCTGGCGAGCTGAACTGCCGCTGCACTGACGGCCGTGTTTTTTGTCTCGTCCTGTGGTACTTCTTTTTTTACTTTTAAAAAACAATTTCGATCAAGGTTATGGGCCGCTTCAAAGTTTGTGACGTTTCTCTCACTATACTTAAAGGCTGTGCCCTGCCATTGTACGTGAGCGCCGCTGGCGGTCATTTGAACGCGCAACAAGGCGCGGCCATGGGGTTTGGTGGGCCAAATAAGCGGTGCGTACAGCCTCATAGCCTTAAAGGTTTACAAGTCTTACCTCAACATAAAAGCAAAAAGCATAGGAACCCATAATGGACGAACAGCTCAAACAGAGTGCGCTTGATTTCCACCAATATCCGGTCCCAGGCAAGATCCAGGTCTCCCCAACTAAGCCGCTGGCCACGCAACGCGATCTGGCGCTCGCATATTCGCCGGGCGTCGCCGCACCCTGTCTGGAAATTGCCGCCGATCCGTTGGCAGCCTACAAATACACTGCGCGTGGCAACCTGGTGGCGGTCATTTCCAACGGCACGGCAGTGCTGGGGCTGGGCAATATTGGCGCATTGGCCGGTAAGCCGGTGATGGAAGGGAAAGGTGTCCTGTTCAAGAAATTTTCCGGTATCGACGTATTTGATATCGAAGTGGATGAACTTAACCCTGACAAGTTGATTGACGTTATCGCCGCGTTGGAACCGACCTTCGGCGGTATTAACCTGGAAGACATCAAAGCGCCAGAGTGCTTCTACATTGAGCAGAAACTGCGTGAGCGCATGAAGATTCCGGTGTTCCATGATGATCAGCATGGCACGGCCATCATCACCACGGCTGCGGTGCTGAACGGCCTGCGGGTAGTGAAAAAGAACATTTCCGACGTGCGCCTGGTGGTTTCCGGTGCCGGCGCGGCGTCGATTGCCTGTTTAAACCTGTTGGTGGCCTTGGGGCTGCGTCAGCAGAATATTACTGTTTGCGACTCTAAAGGGGTGATCTATAAGGGACGCGACGCCAATATGGAGCAAACCAAGGCGGCTTACGCCATTGAAGATAATGGCCAACGTACGCTGGGGGATGCTATCCCTGATGCGGATATCTTCCTGGGTTGTTCTGGTCCGGGTGTGTTGACGCAGGATATGGTGAAAACCATGGCCAAGGATCCGCTGATCATGGCGCTGGCCAACCCAGAGCCTGAGATCCTGCCGCCGTTGGCGAAAGCCGTGCGTCCAGACGCCATCATCTGTACCGGCCGTTCTGACTATCCCAACCAGGTGAACAACGTCCTCTGCTTCCCGTTCATCTTCCGTGGCGCGCTGGATGTCGGCGCAACCACCATTAACGAAGAAATGAAACTGGCTTGCGTACATGCGATTGCCGATCTGGCGCTGGCAGAGCAGAGTGACGTGGTGGCTTCAGCCTATGGCGATCAGGACCTGTCATTCGGCCCTGAATACATTATTCCAAAACCTTTCGACCCACGCCTGATTGTAAAAATTGCGCCTGCGGTCGCCAAGGCGGCGATGGAGTCTGGTGTCGCGACGCGGCCGATTGAAGACTTTGATGCCTACGTCGAGAAACTGTCGGAGTTCGTCTACAAAACCAACTTGTTCATGAAGCCCATTTTTGCCCAGGCGAAGAAAGAAATAAAACGTGTGGTGATGGCAGAAGGTGAAGAAGAAAGAGTGCTGCATGCGACGCAGGAACTGGTGTCGCAAGGGCTGGCTTACCCTATTTTGGTGGGACGCCCGAGCGTAATTGAAATGCGGCTGAAAAAACTTGGTTTGCAACTGACGCCGGGTAAAGACTTTGAAGTGGTGAACAACGAGTCCGATCCGCGCTTCAATGAATACTGGGGCGAGTACTACCAGATCATGAAGCGTCGTGGCGTTTCGCAAGAGCAGGCACGCCGTGCGGTCATTGGCAACCCGACGTTGATTGCAGCCATCATGCTACATCGTGGTGAAGCGGACGCGATGATCTGCGGCACCATCGGCAGCTATCACGAGCATTACGATGTGGTAGAGAAAGTGTTTGGCTTCCGCGAAGGGGCACACGTCGCCGGGGCAATGAACGCGTTGCTGCTGCCTAGCGGCAACACCTTTATTGCTGACACCTATGTCAATGACGATCCGACGCCGGAACAACTGGCAGAAATCACCCTGATGGCAGCGGAAACGGTGCGTCGTTTCGGCATTGAGCCGAAGGTGGCGCTGTTGTCCCATTCCAGCTTTGGTTCTTCGGATAATCCTGCGGCCTGCAAGATGCGTAAAACGCTGGAGCTGGTGAACAAGATGGCACCGGAGCTGGAAATTGACGGTGAGATGCACGGTGACGCTGCGCTGGTCGAAAGCATTCGTAATGACCTGATGCCAGACAGCCCGCTGAAAGGGGCGGCCAACGTGTTGATCATGCCCAATATGGAAGCCGCACGCATTAGCTACAACCTGCTGCGCGTTTCGTCTTCCGAAGGGGTGACCGTCGGGCCAGTGCTGATGGGGGTATCAAAACCGGTACACATTCTGACGCCGATCGCCTCGGTGCGCCGTATCGTCAACATGGTGGCCTTGGCCGTGGTGGAAGCGCAAACCGAACCGCTATAAGCCTTGAGTGACAATAAGCCCCCTGCGTTTCGGCGCAGGGGGCTTTTTTATGCCTTACAGCGGGCGGCGATCTGATGGATGTCCTGCGGCGTCGTGCGGCAACAGCCGCCAATCAGCCGTGCGCCTATACGTTGCCATTCGCTAATTTGATCAATCAGGTTGCCGTGCGCGCCACCACAGGCATGCCAGGTTTTGGTTACCGCATCGTAGTGTTCACCGGAGTTCGGATAGACCAGCAGCGGCTTGTCAGCCAGTGCGGCAAACTGCTGCAGCGCTGGGGTGACATTTTCCAGTGCAATGCAGTTAACGCCGATAGCCAATACCTGCGGATTAGCGTGCAGTGCGGCCATGACCCTGGTTAACGGCGTGCCGTCGCTGAGGTGTTGGCTATCACGCAGGGTAAAGGCAAACCATGCACCGAGCGTTGGGAATTCGTGTAGCAGGGCCAACAAGGCCTGCAGTTCACCAAACGACGGCAGGGTTTCACAGGCCAGCAAATCAACCCCGGCTTCGGCCAACGCTTTGATGCGTGGGCGGTGAAAGGCCATCATTTCTTCCTGCGGCAAGGCGTAGTCACCGCGATATTCGGACCCGTCGGCCAGATAAGCCCCGTAGGGGCCGACCGACCCGGCGATCAACAGCGGTTCCGCCTGCGGTTGTTGTGCCAGATAGTCGTTGCGTGCCTGCTGCGCCAACTGCACGCTTTTGGCGATCAACGCCAGGGACTGTGCGTGATCCAAACCGCGGCGTAAAAAGCCGTGTGGGGTGGCCTGGTAGCTGGCGGTGATAGCGCATTGTGCACCCGCGTTGAAATAGTCGAGATGAACCTGATAAATCAGTTCAGGGTTCTCAATCAGGACTTTTGCCGACCACAGGGGATCGCTGAGATCGCAGCCGCGTGCCTCCAGTTCGGTGGCCAGTGCCCCATCTAAAATCAGCGTGCGCTGAGTGGCTAATAAGGTCGCGACAGGGTTGTTAACCGGCATGATTGTCTCCCAAAGAGGTTGTTTGCCCGCTGCGGCGGGTCAGATAATAGGCGGCGTAGCACAGGGCCACAAACGGCAAGCCGCAATACAGTGCAATGCGTTGTTCCGGGTCGAATGCCAGCCCGACGCAGGCCAGCAGGCACAGCGCAAAACCCAGGATCGGCGTTAACGGATAACCCGGAGCGCGGTATTTCAGGCCACCGATCGGCTGACCGCTACGCAGGTAATGGCGGCGGAACGCGTAGTGCGACGCGCAGATACTTAACCAGACCACCACCACCGCAAAGCCGGAGATTGCCGACAGGGCAACAAACACCGTGTCTGGTGCGATTACGCTGGTCAGCAGGGCCAGCACACCGCCAAGCATGCTGAAGGTCAGGGCATTAATGGGGATGCCGCGTTTATTGACGCGTGAGAAATAGGCCGGCAGGGTGCGTTGGTTGGCCAGCGACCACAGCATGCGGCCTGACGCGTACAGGCCCGAGTTAGCGGCAGACAGGATGGCGGTCAGGATGACAAAATTAAATATATCGGCAGCATAAGGGACACCGATGCGTTCAAATACCAAGACAAACGGGCTTTTGACAATCCCGGCCTGATCCATCGGGATCAGCGCAGCCAAAATAAACACGGTACCGATAAAGAACAGCATCAGACGGATCACCGTGGTGCGTATTGCCCAAGGGACCACCTTTTCCGGGTTTTCTGTTTCGCCGGCGGCAATACCGATAAGCTCGGTGCCGGAGAACGCGAAGTTCACCGCGACCATGGTCATCAGGATCGGCAGTGTGCCGTTTGGCAGCCAGCCAGAGGCGGTCAAGTTATGGAGGAAGGGCGCAGGAGTACCGTCTTTCATCGGCAGCACGCCGAACATTGCCGCACCACCGAGGATAATAAATGCCAAAATGGTGACCACTTTGATCAGCGAAAACCAAAATTCGCTCTCAGCAAAGAACCGGGTAGTGACCACATTGAGCAGGAAAATCGCCGCGCAGAAGATCAAGCACCACAGCCAAACTGGCGATTGCGGAAACCAGTACTGCATGCAGAAACCGGCGGCGGTCAGGCTGGAACCCAGCGCTACCGTCCAGGTGAGCCAGTACAGCCAAGCCACGGTATAACCGGTTGCCGGGCCAAGATAGCGGGAGGCGTAGACATGAAAGGCGCCGGTTTCCGGCATCGCTACCGACAGCTCACCCAGGCACAGCATCACCAGATAGACCACCAGCGCACCGATCAAATAGGCCAGCAGGGTTCCGAGGGCACCGGTAGTCGAGATGATATAACCGGTGTTGAAGAACAGTCCGGTACCGATGACACCCCCCAGCGACAGCATCACCAGGTGACGGGCTTTCATGGTGCGTTTGAATTGCCCTTCGGCGGGAACAGGTGAGTGCATGATATTCTATCCGTATAGACGTCTAAGCAGCTAAATGGCTATTGGTTATACCTGCAATACCTCATGAAATCAATGTGAGACCAAAACCATAGCGTAAAAATAGTTATCGGCATCTCAGGATAGGCTATCGCCTATATGCAAATGATAATTATTATCTATAATGTCGCCACTTTTTATTACAGGGCAGCATCATGAGATTTTTGATTTTACTGGCCGCGCTGGCGCTCGGTGCCTGTAGCCAAACCCCCGTTCCAACGCAAAAAAATACGCTTGCCGAACGGGGGAAAATTACCGACTTGCGCAGTGGGGAAAACCTGACGCCTGACCAGCTATTGGCCCGACTGTCTGCCGAGCAACGGGTGATTGTTGGGGAGAAACATGACAACCCTTACCACCATCAGATTGAACAATGGTTGGTACAGCAATTACCTCGGCAGCGGCCACAAGGCAGCGTGCTGATGGAAATGCTAAACCCGAACCAGCAGGCCAAGGTGGATCAGGTGAAACACTGGCTGCAGTCAAATCCGACGGTGCGTGACAGTCGTGTAGCAGAGCTGATTGATTGGCAGCCAGGTTGGAAGTGGTCGCTGTACGGTGATGTGGTAATGGCGGCAATGCGCGCGCCTTATCCACTGTGGTCTGCCAACCTGGATCGTAATGAAATCATGGCATTTTATCAGCAGCCGAGTTTCCCGCAGGGGACGTTGTCGGTGCGGCCAGTGGTACAAAAAGCGCTAGAGGAAACGATTCGCACCTCTCATGGCGGAAATATCGAACCTCAACAATTGCATGCGATGCTGGCAATCCAGCAGCAACGTGATCGCCGTATGGCCGAACGTTTGTTGGCCGCACCGACGCCGGCATTGCTGATTGCCGGTGGTTATCATGCGTCCAAATCGGTGGGGGTGCCACTTCACGTGCAAGATCTGCAACCGGCAGCGCTGCCGACGGTATTGATGCTGGCAGAACCCGGTGTGCAGGTCGATAAACAGGTGGCAGATTATCTGTGGATTACCCCGGCCGTGAAGTAATGAAACCATTACCGGTGCCTTTCAAGTTGCAGCGCTGTTTGTTGCAACTTGAAATTCATAGAGTAAACACGGCGAAAAGAACTGTTAATAACAGTTACAAATGATTATCATTAGCAAATGTGATCTGCAATCATTCGCGATTAAGTATTCTAATGTCCCTATGTTAAGTCAGTCTTTATTTTATCCGGTCGTTGCTATGCCGCAGCCGCGTTGGGTGCGTGGTTTTTTGTGTGCGATAGCGGCCCACGTCGCGCTGGTATTGGTGTTTTACTGGCCGTCACAGCCGTTGCCGATGATGCAATTACCTCCGCCGGCGGTGATGATGAGCTGGGCGGAGCAGGTTGAGGCACCGGAAAGCCCCAAGCCACTACCGCTGGGTGTGCAACAGGCGGAATCCTCTGCGGCGCAACCGGCTGAGCAGCAGGAGCAACCTGATTTACCGACGTTGGCGCGCGCCGAAAAGACCAAGATTGCCGTGGCAGAAAAAAAACGCACGGAACACCGGCCGCCGCAGAAAGCCCAGCCGAACCCGGAAGAGCAGGCCAAAGAGATGCGTCATGCCGCGGCCTCCAGTGCTGCTGCGCCAAAGGCGCAGAACATTGCCCGCCAGACCGCTGCACCGCTCAACAGCGATTCCACCAGCAGCGCTCAAGCCAAGCTGTCATGGGAAAGCCGGGTGAAAGGCTATCTGAACAACATTAAACGCTATCCGCCAGATGCTCGCAGTCGTCGACGTACCGGTATGCCGCAGGTGACGTTCCGCGTTGATGCTCAGGGCCGAGTGTCGGAGGTGACACTGTTGGTTCGCTCGGGCACCGCGTCACTCGATCGTGAAGCGCTCGCCGTGGTAGAGCGGGCGCAGCCGTTGCCCGTCCCCCCGTCTGACATGTTACGAAATGGCTCCGTCAGCGTGACGATGCCGATTGATTTTAATCTGGCGGCGTTGAATGCCGGCAAATAACACCTGCAGGGGCTATCCCAACGGGGTACCTGCAGCTCCAAACTTCGTGAGGGATTATGAATCACCCGCTGTCGTCCAATAAGCAGTGTCGCCTGGTCACCGCTTTCGTGCTTTCGTTCGGATTTTTAAGTTCTGCGGTCGATGCGCAGCCACAACCGCCGCAGGCAGAAAAAGTGCCCAAGCTGCTGGTTGCGCAGGGGGAAACACGCACCGATGACTATTACTGGTTGCGTGACGACAGCCGAAAGAACAAAAAAGTGCTGGATTATCTGACGGCGGAAAATCGCTATACCGAACAGATGATGCAGCCCTATCAAGCACTGCGCGATAAGCTGTATCAGGAAATGCTGGGCCGCATTAGCCCGGAAGACCGTTCGGTGCCTTATCAATTGAACGGCTACCGTTATCAGGAAAGCTACGCAGCCGGTAAAAACTTCGCGCTGTATCAACGGCAGGCACTGACTGCCGATGCGCCGTGGCAAACCTTGCTGGACGCCAATCAGCGTGCGGCAGGCCATGATTATTACCGCGTCGGCGGGATGGACATCAGCCGAGACAACCGGCGTATGGCGGTATCTGAAGATGTGCAGGGGCGCCGCCAGTATCGGATTTCCCTGCAGGATATTGCTGACAAACGTTGGGCGCCGGAAGTGATAGAGAACACCTCCGGCAATATGGTGTGGGCTAACGACGGCAAGACGCTGTTCTATGTGCGCAATCACCCGCAAACCTTGCTGCCCTATCAGGTTTACCGGCATACGTTTGGCACGCCGGTAACGGAAGATCAACGGGTGTATCAGGAAGACGATGCTGCGTTCTATCTGAGCCTCGGTAGCTCCGCTTCCCGTGACTACGTCATTATCACTATCAGCGGCAATACCACCTCTGAAGTGCGTCTGATCGACGCCAATCGTCCGCAACGTGCGCCGCAGTTGTTTGCGGCCCGGCACAGCGGGCGTGAATATTATCTCGATCATTATCGTGGCGAATTCTATCTGCGCTCCAACCACCAAAGCCCGCATTTCGGTCTGTATCACACCGCGTCTGCGCAGCAACCTTGGCAGACGCTAATTGCACCACAGGAAAAGCGTGAGGTTGAAGGCTTTACTCTGTTCCGTGATTGGCTAGTGGTAAAAGAACGTGGCGATGGATTGGTGCAATTGCGGCAGATGAGCTGGGACGGTAAGACCCAACGCAGTATTCCGTTTGACGATGCCAGCTACATGGCCTGGTTGGGTTATAACCCCGATCCTGACAGCGATCGCTTGCGTTACGGTTATTCGGCGATGACAACCCCAACCCGTACCTACGAGTGGGATTTGAATAAGGGCAGCCGAACCTTACTCAAGCAGCAGGACGTGAAAGGCGTTGACCCGAGCTTGTATCACAGTGAGCGGGTGTGGATCAGCGCGCGCGACGGTGTGAAGGTGCCGGTCTCGCTGGTCTACAACAAGGCAATGTTCAAGCCGGGCCACAGTCCGCTGTTGGTGTACGGCTATGGTGCTTATGGCATGAGCATGGATCCGGCCTTCAGCGCGAATCGAATCAGTTTGCTGGATCGCGGTTTCGTCTATGCGCTGATTCACGTACGCGGCGGCGGGGAGTTAGGGCAAAACTGGTATCAACAGGGAAAACTGACCCATAAGCCGAATACGTTCAGCGACTTTATCGACGCCACCCAAGCCTTGATCAAGGATGGCTATGGCCAACCGGGCCGTATCTACGCCATGGGGGGCAGCGCGGGTGGATTGCTGATGGGGGCCGTGATCAATCAGGCGCCACAGCTGTATAACGCGGTGGTGGCGCAGGTGCCTTTCGTTGATGTGGTGACCACCATGTTGGACGACAGTATTCCATTGACCACCGGCGAGTATGAAGAGTGGGGCAATCCGAACGAGCCACAGGCCTACGCGCTGATGAAGTCTTACAGCCCGTATGACAACGTGCGCAAGCAGCATTACCCGAACCTGTTGGTGACCAGCGGCCTGTATGATTCGCAGGTTCAGTATTGGGAACCTGCCAAGTGGGTGGCGAAGCTGCGACAGTTTAAACAAGGGGATTCGTTGCTACTGTTGTCCACCGATATGACCGCAGGCCACGGCGGTAAATCGGGCCGTCTGGCACGGTTGGAAAACAGTGCGCTGGAGTACGCTTTTATTCTGGCGATGGATCAACAGGCGCAGAAATAATATCTAACGCCGCAGTAAGCTGCGGCGTATTAAAACAATAACAATATTTACCGTCTTGTGGGGCGGGGATTTTTGCTGGGCATTGTCGGCCATCAAACCTTTTTGGCAATTTCTGGGGATATATGAAAATTAAATTAATAGTAAGCCTGATCGGCGCGGGAATAGCGCTGAGCGGGGGGGCGGCGGCTGCACAGAGTGAGGCAAAAGAGGGCAGCGGTAAGGTGGTTTTCAGTCCGTTAAATGTGTCAGCGGCAGACAACAGTAACAGCAGTGAAAGGGACGCGTTGGAGAAACCGGGGGCGTTCAGTTCACGTGGGGAAAATAAGAATCTGGAATCGGTAGACAGTATTCTGCGCAGCATGCCGGGTACCTATACCCAAATCGATCCGGGCCAGGGATCGGTCAGCGTCAATATTCGCGGTATGAGCGGTTTTGGCCGGGTTAACACCATGGTAGATGGTATCACTCAGAACTATTACGGCAGCTCGCCGAGTGATGCCGCGCACGGTGGTTTACCTACCAGTCAGTTCGGTGCGCTGATCGATCCTAACTTTATCGTCGGCGTTGATGTGGCGCGTGGCAATGCGACAGGGTCCGCCGGGGTGAACGCGCTGGCAGGCAGCGCCAACTTCCGTACCATTGGCGTGGACGATGTGGTGTTTTCCGATAATCCCTTTGGTATACGCACCAAATTTTCTGTGGGCAATAACGGCATTGGCCGCAGCGGCATGGTTGCCGTGGGCGGAAAAACCGATGCTTTTGGTGATGGCGGTAGCCTGGGCGCGATGGCGGCCATCAGCGGCAGTTCCATCACGTCTAATTATAAGAACGGTTCGGGTTTCGACAGCGAAGCCTTTAATATCGATAAAACCTATCGCCAGAACCCAAAATCTCAATTATTCAAAGTGGATATTAAACCTGATGCCTTTAATAGCATCGAACTGTCAGCCAGAACCTACCAGAATAAAATAACCCGCCGTCATATCGACAGTAATGACTTCTATATTAAATATCACTATGCGCCTTTTTCTGAGCTGATTGACGTTAACCTGACCGCCAGCACCAGCCGCGGTGAACAGAAGTTCATGTCGGACAATATGGCGGGGTTTAGCGACAGCAAAGCCAAAAATATCTCGGACGCGCTGGATTTAAATAATACCAGCCGTTTCAGCCTGCAGGAGGTCGATTTTGCCTTCAGCTATGGCGGTAAGCTGATCCGCAATGAATACAAGAAACACGCTTCCGGGCTGGTGACGGATGAGAACCAGGCGGAAAGCTCCCCGGTGGGGATCGCGGGCAAACAAAATATTGCCAGCCTTTACAGCGGGCTGCAGCTTAACTATGGGATTTGGCAGAGCAACGTTGATCTGAACTATAGCTCTTATGACATTTCCGGCTATAAACCCGCCTGTGATGAGCGTGTGGCTTGCTTCCCGCAGGGGGCCAGCAATATCAATTTGAAAGAGCACGGTTTTAACCCGTCGGTGCTGCTGTCAGCACAGGTGACGCCGTGGCTGCAGCCGTTTGTCAGCTACAGCAAATCCATGCGAGGGCCGAATATTCAGGAAGTCTTCTTTGCCAACAGCGGCGGGCAGTCGATGAATCCGTTCCTGAAGGGTGAAACCGCAGAAACGTACCAGGCGGGGTTCAATGCCAATGCGCATGATCTGTTGTTTAAGCAGGACAGCTTCCAGCTCAAAGCCGTGTATTTTGAATCGAAAATCAAAAACTACATTTCCAGCCAAAGTTACATGGTGTGCAACAATCGGCAGAAGTGCAATCGCAGCCAGGCGACGGCGCAAGAGTGGGAAGATGCGAGCCCTGACGTCGCCATGACCATGTACAGCAACGCCTACGAGCCGGTCTGGTCACGCGGGGTTGAAGTGGAAGCGATGTATGACGCCGGATTTGCTTACACCAAATTGTCTTTGAGCAAGGAACACACCAGCCAGCCGACCAATCAGGCCAGCAATGTGTTCGGCGCCGGCGACATCAGTGAATTGCCGGAGCTGTATTTTACGCTGGACAGCGGGGTGCGCCTATTGGATGAGAAACTGACGCTGGGCGGGTTGGTGAAATATACCGGCAAGGCGGTGCGTCTTTCCCCGGATTCCAACGTTGATGAAAATGAGCAGTTGCTGAAGGAACCGGCGCCGCATATCCCGACCGTTATCGATCTGTACAGCACCTACCAGTTTAACCGTAACCTGCTGCTGAAATTCAGCGTGCAGAACCTGATGGACAAAGATTATTCGGATGCCCTGAACAAGATGAATTCGCTGCCGTCTCAGTCACAGGATTTCACACCGACCAACACCGCCCGCGGTCGAACCTATATCTTCGGCGGGGAGGTGCGATTCTAACCTAGAGTACGGGCGCAATTACTGCGCCCGTTTTGCCTGCTGTAACCACTTGTCCAGCTCGTTGGCGAACTGCTGACGGTCACGCTGGTTCAGCGTATTTGGGCCACCGGTCTGGATACCGCTGGAACGCAGCGTATCCATAAAGTCGCGCATGTTCAGGCGTTCACGAATGGTGTCCGGCGTGTAGCGTTCACCGCGTGGATTCAGCGCCACCGCCCCTTTCTCAATCACTTCCGCTGCCAGCGGGATATCGGCGGTGATCACCAGATCGCCTTTCTCGCAGCGGCGCACGATTTCGTTATCCGCTACGTCAAAACCGGCCGCCACTTGCAGCGTGTGGATATGCTTCGACGGCGGCGTTCTCAGTGGCTGATTGGCCACCAACGTCACCGACATGGCGGTGCGATCCGCCGCGCGGAACAGCACGTCTTTGATCACATTCGGACACGCGTCCGCATCAACCCAAATCTGCATTATTCAGGCTCCTTCAGCCAATCGCGTACCGGCAAGAAATCGCGGTACAGCGCCGCTTCCGGGCTGCCTTCTTCCGGTTGATAATTGTATTCCCAGCGAACCAGCGGCGGCATCGACATCAGGATGGATTCGGTACGTCCGCCGGTTTGCAGGCCAAACAGCGTGCCCCGGTCCCAAACCAAATTGAATTCCACATAGCGGCCACGGCGATACAGTTGGAACTGGCGTTCGTTATCGCCCCAGCTCAGCGTTTTGCGTCTTTCTACGATCGGCAAATAAGCATCAAGGAAGCTTTCGCCCACCGCCTGGGTAAAGGCAAAACAGGTGGCGAAATCCGGAGTGTTCAGATCGTCAAAGAACAGACCGCCGATACCGCGCGCCTCGTTGCGGTGTTTGATAAAGAAATAATCGTCGCACCACTTTTTATATTTGGGGTAGACCTGTTCACCGAAGGGCGCGCACAGCTGTTCGGCGGTACGATGCCAATGGACAGCGTCTTCTTCAAAGCCGTAGAACGGCGTCAGATCAAAGCCGCCGCCAAACCACCATACAGGTTCTTCACCGGGTTTCTCCGCGATGAAAAAACGCACGTTGGCATGGCTGGTGGGAATATAGGGGCTACGTGGGTGGATGACCAGCGACACGCCCATGGCCTGGAAGCTGCGACCGGCCAGCTCAGGACGGTGTGCGGTAGCGGAGGCCGGCAGGGTGGCGCCGGAAACGTGTGAGAAGTTGACGCCTGCTTGTTCGAACACCGCGCCGTCGGTCAATACCCGGCTGCGGCCACCGCCGCCTTCTTCACGCGTCCAGCGGTCTTCGTTGAAAACGGCACCGCCGTCGGCTTGGGCTAATTGCGTGCAGATGCGATCCTGCAGTGCCAGCAGGAAGGATTTTACTTCTGCGATGGTCGATAAACTCATACGGAATAATTCACAGCGTCTGACTGAACAAGGCGCAGAGTATACCTTTAATCGCCGTGGCTGGCAGTATTAGCCGGGTTTTCGTTGGTGCGCATCGTAATAACTGAAGAAACTGATGATACCGTCGGCGATGGCGCGGGCGATTTTTTCGCGAAAAGCGGTGGTACCCAGCAGGCGTTCTTCCGCCGGGTTGGTAATAAACGAGGTTTCGACCAACACCGATGGAATTGACGGGGATTTCAACACGGCAAACGCCGCCTGTTCCGTACTGTTGCTATGCAGATGGTGCACCGGGCGAATCTGTCCGAGTACGTGGCGACCCAAGGTCAGGCTGTTATTGATGGTATCTGTCTGCACCAGATCGAACAGCACCTGTTGCAGGTAGTTGTCCTGGTTTTTGTATTTCCCGCCAGCTACATCATCGGCGGCATTTTCGCGGTTGGACAGGTAACGTGCCATGGCGCTGCTGGCGCCGCGATTGGACAGGGCAAACACCGACGCGCCAGAGGCTTCCGGGCTGGTAAAGCCGTCGGCATGAATGGAGATAAACAGATCGGCCTGATGCTGGTGGGCAATCTCAACGCGTTGGAACAAGGGGATAAACTCATCTTCTTCCCGTGTCAGGCGCACTTCGACATGCTCTTGTTCGTGCAGAATACGGCGGACATGGTTGGCTATCTCCAGCACCACGTGCTTTTCCTGCGAGCCTTCGCTGCCAACCGCGCCGGAGTCGATACCGCCGTGACCGGGATCGATCATCACCAGCCTTTTACTGCCTGACGGTTTAGGCGCGGGTTTGCTGTGCGGCTTGCGCAGCATCCCGCCGGATTCGGCATTGGCCGTTTGGCTTTTGCTGCCGAGCAGCACCAGAGCCAGGCCGGAGAGCAATAATTGGCGTCGCGTGGGGGAAGTGGAAAGCGGCTTAAAATTGAGGAATTGATTAACCTGCTTTTTCATAACGCGACGCTCCATCGACAAATTCTATTTTGCGACGTTATATCGTATTGATAATCATTAATCGACCTTATAACTATGTCCATTTATTACGCGTGTAACGGGGTATTTCCCGGTCATTGATAGGGGAAATCCCAGTGACACGCGTCATCGTTGAAGCTATATGTCCGTTAACCCCGGTCATAATAGTTGTCAATGCTCCCGGAGGCTTACGGGCCTGCCGCCGGGATACCACGCCAATTATTTAGGATATAGATATTGCGTAAGTAAATAATCACGCGATAATCAGATAAACATCTTAATTAACAGCGGCGAACATCGATGGAAATTCGCGTATTTCGACAAGACGACTTTGAAGAAGTCATTACTCTGTGGGAGCGCTGCGATTTGCTGCGACCGTGGAATGATCCTGAGATGGATATTGAACGTAAATTGAACCACGATCCGGCGCTTTTTCTGGTCGCCGAAGTGGGCGGGGAAGTCGTGGGGTCGGTGATGGGGGGTTACGACGGTCATCGTGGCTCGGCGTATTATCTGGGGGTTCATCCGGATTATCGCGGACGCGGCATTGCCAATGCGTTGATTAGCCGTCTGGAGAAGAAACTGATCGCGCGCGGTTGCCCTAAGATTCAATTGATGGTCCGTGAAGATAACGACACGGTCATTGAGATGTATGAAAAACTCGGTTACGAGATCCAGAACGTGACCAGCCTGGGTAAACGGCTGATTGAAGATCAAGAATATTGAGTCGTACTCTGGGCGGTGGCGTTTCACCGCCCGTTGCTATGCGTTATGGCAATTTTTTGATGTTTTTCACATCGACTTCCACGCTGCTCCAGTCTTTATCGACTTTCCCTTCCAACTGCACTTTGTCTTTCGGGGTGATGGTCTGACCGTTCCAGCGTTTTTTGTCGATCTCTACCGTCAGGGTGCCGCTGGCGTCGCGGAAGGTATAGGTATCGTCGCCGACGCGCTGCTCAATGTTGCCCTGCAGCATGACCCAGGTGTCATCGCTCATTGATTTCACCTTGTCTACGGTGGTCAGCGCGGCACTTGGGCCAGAGAACCCCCCTTGCTGGGTAGTTTGTGTTTGCGGCGCGGCAGGATCGAGGAACCCACCTTGTTGTGCCAAAACCGGTGCGCTGCACAGCGCGATTAATGCGGCCAGGGTATATTTTTTCATCTTAAGCTTCCTTATCTCAATCGAGAATCAAAGCCCTGCCAATCAGGACTGCTGGTTTGATGGGATTAAGTAAAGCATGGAAATCTTAAGAGGTTCTTAAGCGTGCGCATTGAAAACCATAAATGTGACTCCCATCTGAAGAAATACTCATGAGATTGATAAGGAATCGACGTTGAAGTCCTCCCCACACCGTTTTTCCCCCGACGATTACGATCATCACGGTGCGCTGCGTTTGCCACTGTGGTTTTGGGGGGTACTGGTTTTACAAGCCCGAACCTGGATCCTGTTTGTGATGGCCGGTGCTTCACGCCAGCAGGGGGAAGGGTTGTTGCAGCTGTTCTACCCTGATACCCAAAGGTTCTGGTATGGGATCATGCTTGGGTTGCCGGCCGCGTTGGCATTTTTGATTGCCCCACGTCGTCATCAATGGCCGCAATTGTGGCGTATCTGGCGGTGGGTCCTTTGCGTTTCGCTCCTGGCGGCGCTGGGGGGTTCTCTGTTCAGCCTGTGGCAGCAAGCGGACAATCAACCACCGTTGGATATCCTGTTGGTATTGCTCGATGGGCTGGCGCTGGCTTACCTGTTGCTGAACGCACGCCTGAAAGCCTGTTTCACCGCGCAGGACGAGCTAGGTTAATTGCCGCGTTGTGCGGCACTTTTCTTATTTTCCGCACTCCAAGCTCGCAACTGATGGCGAAGCGTGGGCAGTTGTGAGAGGCTGACACGCAGAAAAACGCCGAGCGCGGCAGGCTATGCCTATGCCTTTGATGTTAAGGAGCTAAAGATGAATATCCGCCCACTGTTGCTAGGGCTCCCACTGGTACTGACCGGCTGTTCGACGATGTCCAACTTCTCTTGGTCGAGCCTGTCCCCCTTTAACTGGTTTGGCAGCAGCATTCAGGTCAGCGCGAAAGGCGTTGGCGATCTCAATGCCGGCACGCCAATGTCAGAAAGCGCGATCAACGACGGGCTGAACGGCAATTATCGTCTGCGCGGCGGCATGGCCACCAGTCAGGGTCAGATTGTTTCTTACTATCAGGCGATGGACGGCAACGATGTGAAACTGGTGATCACCGGTGAGCCCAAGGGCCACGTGCAGCGTGTTGACGTGATGGACAGCAAAGTGGCGACCGAATGGGGCAGCAAGCTCGGCACGCCGTTCAGTGACATGTACAAGAAGGCATTCGGCGCCTGTAAACCGGCCGGTGGCGAAGACGCAGGCAAAGTGGAGTGTGTGGCTGAACAGAGTAAGTCTGTTACCTACATCTTCAGCGGGAAATGGGCTGGCCCGCAGGACATTATTCCACCGGATGACACGTTAAAAAGCTGGACGGTCAGCAAGATCATCTGGCACGCCAAACCTCAGTAATCCTTTCTTTTTGGGCGCCCAAACCGCGGCGCCCATGATTTATCGGGTTTTAATCCCTGCTGCACTCCCTATTACCGTCGCCTCAGCGCGGATTTTTTCGGTAACGGGTATCCCTATTTTCTTTGCGCTGATGCAAGGCAATCCCGTTTTCATGGGGTATGATACTGCGCATTCGTAACAGGAAATCCGTGTACAAACAGTAGCCTGTTACTCGATTTTGATTTGAGGATAACGACAATGACACAGGTTCAGAGCGGCATTTTGCTGGAGCACTGCCGTTTCGCCATTTTTATGGAAGCCACCGTACAGGGCGAATTTGCCGATTTGCGCCAGGGCTGTAAGCAATTTTGCCAAACGTTGACCGAGCTGCAACAGCAGTTCCCGGACGCCCACTTGGGTGCGGTGATCGCCTTTGGGTATGACGTTTGGCACGATCTGTCCAGCGGTCAGGGTGCCAAAGAGCTGAAGCCCTTTACCCCCTTGGGTAAAGGTTTAGCGCCGGCGACCCAGCGCGACATGTTGATCCATATCCAATCTTTGCGTCATGACGTTAACTTCACGCTGGCGCAGGCCGCGCTTGCGGCGTTCGGCAATGCGATCAAAATCGAAGAGGAGACCCACGGTTTCCGCTGGGTAGAAGAGCGTGACCTGAGCGGCTTTATCGACGGTACCGAAAACCCGCAGGGTGACAAACGTCCTGAAGTGGCGGTGATTGCCGAGGGTGAAGAGGACGAAGGCGGCAGCTACGTGTTGGTTCAACGTTACGAACACAACCTGCGTCAGTGGCAGCGCTTTACTACTGAACAGCAAGAGCAGATTATCGGCCGCACCAAACATGACAGTGAAGAGTTGCCGCCAGAGCAGCGCCCGGACACCTCTCACGTTAGCCGCGTTGATCTGAAAGAAGAGGGCAAGGGCCTGAAAATTCTGCGCCAGAGCCTGCCTTATGGCACTGCCAGCGGTAAACACGGATTGTATTTCATCGCCTATTGCGCCCGTCTGCATAACATTGAAAAGCAACTGCTGAGCATGTTTGGCGATCTTGACGGTAAACGTGACGCCATGCTGCGTTTCAGCCGTGCCGTGACCGGCAGCTACTATTTTGCTCCATCGCTGACGCGCTTGCTGTCGCTGTAATCATCCCTCCGGAGCCGGCTACCCTCGGCTCCGGCATCATCACCCCTCCTCGCCAAAACCGCCCCGGCCCTGCCTTATAGCGTTTGATGCTTGAAAATCACTAAACGGTATATAAAAGCGTTACAGCTCCGCACCTAGTTATAAATACACTGGTCAACATCAGGGCGAAAGCCCGACAGATTGACTCAGTTAGCTAAGGTGCAGAATGAAACAAACGCGGGTTAAAAATATTGTGCTGAAAGGTTGGTTGGCAGCGGCGCTGTTAGCCAGTGGCACCGTCTCGGCAACTGAATTGCTGAACAGCTCTTATGACGTTTCCCGTGAATTGTTTGCCGCACTGAATCCGGGCTTTGAGCAGCAATGGAACCAGCAGCATCCGGGCGACAAGCTCACTATCAAACAGTCCCATGCAGGTTCTTCTAAACAGGCGCTGGCGATCCTGCAAGGGTTGCGTGCTGACGTGGTGACTTACAACCAGGTGACTGACGTACAGATCCTGCACGACCGTGGGCAGCTGATACCGGCCGACTGGCAGAGCCGTTTACCGAACAACAGCTCCCCATTCTATTCCACCATGGCTTTCCTGGTGCGCAAGGACAATCCAAAAGGCATTCATAGCTGGAATGATTTGGTGCGTGACGATGTGAAGCTGGTATTCCCGAATCCAAAAACCTCCGGCAATGGCCGTTATACCTATCTGGCTGCCTGGGGGGCTGCGAATCAGGCCGATGGCAATGACCAGGCGAAAACGCGCGCCTTTATGACCCGTTTCCTGAAAAACGTCTTGGTGTTTGACACCGGTGGCCGCGGTGCGACAACCACCTTCGTGGAGCGGGGGTTGGGTGACGTGCTGATAAGTTTTGAGTCGGAAGTGAACAATATTCGCAAGCAATATGGTGAAGACAAATACCAAGTGATCGTACCGCCGGTCGATATTCTGGCGGAGTTCCCGGTGGCTTGGGTAGACAAAAACGTGGAAAAAAACGGGACTGAGCAGGCAGCTAAAGACTACCTGAATTATCTCTACAGCCCGGCAGCGCAGCAGGTGATCACCAGCTACTACTATCGCGTTTACGACAAACAGGCGATGGCAACAGCGAAGGGCCAATTCCCGGATACCAAGCTGTTCCGGGTCGAAGATCAGTTTGGCGGCTGGCCACAGGTAATGAAAACGCATTTCTCGACCGGTGGCGAGTTGGATCAGTTATTAGCAGCAGGGCATAAGTAATGTTGTCGTTGTCCAGCAAACGGGTTCTGCCTGGGTTTGGTTTAAGCCTCGGGAGCAGCCTGTTTTACACCTGCCTGATTCTGCTGTTGCCGCTCAGTGCGCTGGTGATGCAATTGGCGCAAATGAGCCTGGCGCAGTATTGGGACGTGATCTCCAATCCGCAGGTGGTTGCAGCCTATAAAGTTACGCTGCTCGCTGCGGGGGTTGCCAGCCTGTTTAACGCGGTGTTTGGCATGCTGATGGCCTGGATCCTCACGCGCTACCGCTTCCCAGGGCGCACGCTGTTGGACGGCCTGATCGATTTGCCGTTTGCATTGCCGACCGCCGTGGCTGGCCTGACATTGGCGGGGCTGTTTTCTACCACGGGCTGGTATGGCCAATGGTTGGCGCATTTTGACATCAAAGTGACCTTTACCTGGTTGGGTATTGCGGTGGCGATGGCATTTACCAGCCTGCCCTTTGTGGTGCGTACCGTTCAGCCGGTGTTGGAAGAGCTGGGGCCGGAATACGAAGAGGCGGCAGAAACGTTGGGTGCCACTCGCTGGCAGAGCTTTCGTCGCGTCGTGATACCCGAATTGGCACCGGCGCTGTTAGCCGGTACGGCTATCTCATTTACCCGTAGCCTGGGTGAGTTTGGTGCGGTGATTTTTATCGCCGGTAACATCGCCTGGAAGACGGAAGTGACCTCACTGATGATTTTTGTCCGTTTGCAGGAGTTCGATTACCCGGCAGCCAGTGCGATTGCCTCGGTGATCCTGGCGGCATCGCTGCTGTTGCTGTTCAGCATTAACGTTCTGCAGAGCCGCTTTGGCCGACGCATCGGGGGGCACTGATGGCGGATATCTCTGAGTTCAACGGCGTCGAACGGCCGCGCGTCAACTGGGGCAAGTGGACACTGATCGGTATCGGTGTGCTGTTCTCGGTACTGCTACTGGTGGTACCGATTATTTCGATTTTCGCCGAGGCCTTTTCTAAAGGCGCTGGGGTGATGTGGAGCAACCTGGTCGATCGCGACATGCTGCACGCCATTTGGCTGACGGTGCTGATTGCCTTGATTACCGTACCCTTCAACCTGGTTTTCGGTACGTTATTGGCATGGTTGGTGACGCGTTTTACCTTCCCAGGGCGTCAACTGTTACTGACGTTGATCGACATTCCCTTTGCCGTTTCACCGGTGGTGGCGGGGCTGATTTACCTGTTGTTTTACGGCAGCAATGGCCTGCTGGGCGGTTGGCTGGATGCGCATAACATCCAGCTTATGTTCTCTTGGCCGGGCATGGTGCTGGTGACCATTTTCGTTACCTGTCCGTTTGTGGTGCGTGAGCTGGTGCCGATGATGCTGAGCCAGGGCAGCCAGGAAGACGAGGCCGCCATTTTGCTGGGCGCTTCTGGCTGGCAGATGTTCCGCCGGGTGACGCTGCCAAACATTCGCTGGGCGCTGTTGTACGGCGTGGTACTGACCAACGCGCGTGCCATTGGCGAATTCGGTGCGGTATCAGTGGTGTCCGGTTCTATTCGCGGTGAAACCTTCAGCCTGCCGCTGCAGGTTGAGTTATTGCAGCAGGATTACAACACGGTTGGCTCCTTTACCGCCGCCGGTTTATTGACCCTGATGGCGATAGTGACCCTATTTTTGAAGAGTGGCCTGCAATGGCGTCTGGAACGTCAGAATGCACGTCTCGAGCGGGAGGAAAATCATGAGCATTGAGATTAACGGTATCAATAAGTTTTTCGGTCGTACCAAGGTATTGAACGATATCTCGCTCGACATTGCTTCTGGCGAGATGGTGGCATTGTTGGGGCCGTCCGGCTCCGGTAAAACCACGCTGCTGCGTATTATCGCGGGGTTGGAAAACCAGAGTAGCGGTAAGTTGGGCTTCCACGGTACCGACGTCAGCCATGTGCATGCGCGCGACCGCCGGGTTGGCTTCGTGTTCCAGCACTATGCGTTGTTCCGTCATATGACCGTATTTGACAACATCGCCTTTGGTTTGAGCGTGTTACCACGTCGTGAACGCCCAAATGCGGCGGCGATCAAACAAAAAGTGACCCAGCTGCTTGAGATGGTGCAATTGGCTCATTTGGCTAACCGCTACCCGTCACAGCTTTCCGGCGGTCAGAAGCAGCGCGTGGCGTTGGCGCGCGCCCTGGCGGTAGAACCGCAGATTTTGCTGCTGGATGAACCCTTTGGTGCACTGGATGCGCAAGTGCGTAAAGAGCTGCGCCGCTGGTTGCGCCAGTTGCACGAAGAGCTGAAGTTCACCAGCGTGTTCGTCACCCACGATCAGGAAGAGGCGATGGAAGTGGCTGACCGTATCGTGGTGATGAGCCAGGGCAATATTGAGCAGGTCGGTTCACCGGAAGAGATTATCCGTGAGCCTGCCAGCCGTTTCGTACTGGAATTTATGGGCGAAGTGAACCGCCTGAGCGGCGAGATCCGTGGTTCGCAGCTGTTTGTTGGTGCACACCAGTGGCCGCTTTCGTTCCAGCCAATGCATCAAGGCAGCGTAGACTTGTTCCTGCGGCCTTGGGAAATGGAAGTGGGCACCGAGAGCAGTGAGCGCTGCCCGTTGCCGGTACAGGTGCTGGAAGTCAGCCCGCGTGGCCACTTCTGGCAATTGACCGTACAACCAATCGGCTGGCATCAGGAGCCTATCAGCGTGATTTTGCCAGAAGGCAACGCAACCCCGGTGCGCGGCGGTCGTTATTACGTTGGCAGCCTGAATGCACGCCTGTATGCCGGTGACCAACTGCTACAACCTGTTGCGTTAGCTAAAAGCGCCTGATATACCCTTTATCTTTCAAGTTGCAGGTGTGTTGGCTGCCTTTACTCGCCCCAGTCGCTTACTGATATAAGCGACTGGGGACTCGTGCAGTTGCCGCCCTTCCTGCACCCTGAAATATTTTGGGCAAAGGTTTTAACTGACGTTAAAGGCAACCCCGGGGTTGCCTTTTTACATTACGTACTTCAACACACAGGCAAAGATCGTGACAACGCTTGAACAATGTATCGGTAATACCCCGCTGGTAAAATTACAACGTCTGGCTACAGGGCTAAACAGCGAGGTTTGGGTCAAACTGGAAGGCAATAACCCGGCGGGCTCGGTGAAGGATCGTGCCGCGTTGGCGATGATTCAACAGGCGGAGCTGCGCGGTGAGATACAGCCCGGTGACCGTCTGATCGAGGCCACCAGTGGTAACACCGGTATAGCGCTGGCGATGATCGCGGCGTTGAAAGGCTATGCGATGACGCTGTTGATGCCGGAAAACATGAGCCTGGAGCGTCAGGCGGCCATGCGTGCTTATGGCGCAGAATTGATTCTGGTGAGCAAAGACGTCGGGATGGAAGGCGCGCGCGATCTGGCATTGGAAATGCACAATCAGGGGCAGGGCAAAGTATTGGACCAGTTCAATAATTTGGATAACCCGTATGCCCACTTCACCACCACTGGCCCGGAAATCTGGCAGCAGAGCGAGCAGCGTATCACCCATTTCGTATCAAGCATGGGCACCACGGGCACGATAACCGGTGTGGGCGGCTATCTGAAGAGCCAGAATGCCCAGGTGCAGATCATCGGTCTGCAACCGGCAGAGGGCAGCCATATTCCCGGTATCCGCCGCTGGGCGCCAGCCTACCTGCCGGGCATATTCCGCCCGGATCTGGTGGACCAGGTGTTGGACATTGAGCAAACGGACGCTGAGCAGACCATGCGTCAGTTGGCGCAGCGTGAAGGTATTTTCTGCGGCGTCAGTTCCGGTGGTGCCGTTGCCGGCGCATTGCGGATTGCCGCAGACAACCCCGGCAGTGTGATTGTGGCGATCATCTGTGATCGCGGCGATCGCTATCTTTCTACCGGCGTTTTTGGCTGAGTGCTATTCCCTTTCCAACGCATGTATCGGATCCATCCCGGCGGCCCGTTTCGCCGGGAAGAAACCAAAAATCACCCCGATTAACGTCGAGCAGATAAAGGCGGCGACGATAGATGCGCTGGAATATACCATCGTGAAGTTATCGCTGAATTGGCTGAATACCACGCCGATCGCCAGTGACAATAACACCCCCAAGGTACCCCCCAGCAGGCACACCAGCACGGCCTCAATCAGAAACTGTTGCATGATGTCGCTGGCACGTGCGCCAACCGCCATGCGTACGCCAATTTCACGGGTGCGCTCGGTGACCGACACCAACATGATATTCATCACCCCAATGCCGCCAACCACAAGCGAAATCAGCGCGATCATCGACACCAGTAGCGTCAGGGTGGCGGTGGTCTGCTCAATGGTTTGGCGAATGCTGTCGGTGTTCATCACGAAGAAATCCTTGCCGCCGTGGCGCTGGCTCAGCAGACGCGTGACGCCATCTTCAGCGCTGGCAAGATCGATATCATCGTTTACGCGTACGGTAATGCTTTTCAGGTAACTCTGGCCCAGCATGCGTTTCATCGCGGTAGTGTAGGGGATCCAGACATTCAGGTTTTCATCACTGTTGAAGCCACTCTGCTTTTTGGCCGCGACGCCGATAATGCGGCACGGCAGCGAACCGAGCAGGATCACTTCGCCCAGCGGGTTGGCTCCGTGAGGAAACAGCGTGTCGCGGGTATTTTCGTCAATCACCACTTCCTGCATCAGCTGGTCAATGCTACGGCGGTTAAATGCCATGCCGCTGTCGATGTTATAGCCACGGACCAGAAAATACTGTTCCCCGACGCCATTGACGGTGCCGCTGACCGATTGGTTGCCATAGCGGAACGTGGTGCTCGTGGAAAGGGTCGGTGTCACGCTGTGCACGTATCCTTGCTGGGCCAGCGCGTCAGCGTCGGTCGCACGCAGCGTTTGCACTGCGGCTGAGCGCATATCGCCGAAATCCTTGCCCGGATAGACTTCCAGTGTGCTGGTGCCCATGGCGTTGATATTGGCCAACACCTGCTGTTGAGAGCCTTTGCCCAGAGCCACTACTGACACGACCGAGGCGATGCCAATGATAATCCCAAGCATGGTGAGTAGGGTGCGCAGGCGCTGAGAAGCCATCGCCAACAGCGCCATTTTGAATGCTTCGCGCAGGCGATCGCGTTGTGAATGCCAACGGCCGCTGGTGTTATCCAATGCTTTTGGCAGGCGCACGACGCGTTGGACGGTTTTCTGTCGATCGGCAACGATCTCGCCATCGCTGAGTTCAATAATGCGCTGAGCATGTTCGGCGATCTGCATGTCGTGAGTGACGATCACCACCGTGTGACCGCGTGCGTGCAGGTCTTTCAGGATGCTCATCACTTCCTGCCCACTGTGACTGTCCAGCGCACCGGTCGGTTCATCCGCCAGAATCACTTCACCGCCGTTCATCAATGCGCGGGCGATGCTCACCCGCTGTTGTTGGCCCCCGGAGAGTTGACTCGGTCGGTAATTCAACCGTTGCGCTAACCCAAGCCGCTGCAAGAGATCGGCTGCCCGCTGTTGTCGCGAATGGCGTGGATGGCCGGCATACACTGCGGGCACCTCTACGTTGCCTTGCGCACTCAGATCGCCCAGCAGATGGTAGCGTTGGAAGATAAAACCGAAGTGTTCGCGTCGCAGTTCAGCCAGGCTATCGCGATCTCGCTGTCCGGTACTGTGGCCAGCTACCTGATAATCGCCTTCGCTCTGGCGATCAAGACAACCGAGAATGTTCATCAGCGTCGACTTACCGGAACCGGAAGCGCCGACGATCGCCACCATTTCCCCTTGATCAATGTCGAGGTTGATATTGTTCAATACCGTTACGCTTTGTTCACCGGCTTGAAAACGGCGGCTGATGCCGCGCAGTTGCAACAGAGGTTGTTGGCTCATTGTTACATTCCCATTGGCGGTGGGCCCATACGGCGCGTGCTGCTTTTGGCCGTAGTATTCACCTGGCTGACAATCACGCTCTCACCGGCCAATATGCCGCTGATAATCTGTGCATCAACGTTGTTGTTAATCCCCACTTTTACCGGGCGTCGATCAACGTTTCCCTGTTTATCGACTACCTGCACCCAGTCGCCTTGTAAGGCTGTCGCAGGGATGACCACCGCGTTTTCAGCCTTGTCCAACACGATATACACCTGTGCGGTCATTGAGATACGCAGTGCGCCGTCAGGGTTGGCCACGTCGAACAGACCGTTATAGTAAATCGCGCTACTTGAGCTGGAGGCGCTGCTGGAACTGCTGGTACTGGACGACGTGGTCTCATCGTTGATGGAGTCTGGGGCCGGTTCTATCGCCCGCAGTGTGGTGCGGTAGCGCTTACCGGGTTCACCAAGGATAGTGAAATAGACCGGCATGCCGGTTTTTACCTTGACCACGTCAGCTTCAGAAATCTGCGCCTCAATGGTCATGGTCGCCAATTGAGCGACTTTGACGATGGTTGGAGCGCTTTGTACCGCATTCACCGTTTGCCCAGCTTCCACCGGCAGCGCGACGATGGTGCCATCTATCGGCGAGGTGATTTTGGTGTAACCGAGGTTGACCTGGGCTGTGTTGACGGCAATCTGCGCCTGAACGATCTGGGCATCCAGGGCATTGACATCGGCACGAGTGGCAATCAGTGTGGCCTGAGCATTGTCCAAATCTGCCTGTACACCGACGCCATGCGCCACGATGGCTTGCTGGCGTTGATAAGCGCGCTGATTGTTATGCAGTGCCGCCATTTTTGATGCGCGTTGCGCCTGAACGTTTTTCAATGCTGCTTCTGCGTCCCTCAGAGCGTTCTGCTGGGTTAAGTCGTCAATCTCAGCGACCCGTTGGCCTTTATGCACTTTATCGCCCAGCGCCACGTACAGGGCCTTAATTTGACCCGACACCTGGGCGCCGACGCTGACCTGTTTTTGCGCCTCGATGGTGCCGTCAGCCAATACCGTTTGTTCCAGGTCGCGTGTTTGCGCCACGGCGGTGATATAACGGGGCGTTGCGGTATCGCCTTGAGATCTGAAGTAGAGAAATAGGGCGATAGCGGCCACAATAACAGTGGGCAGCAGATAGCGTTTTGAGCGTTGAAACGATGGCATGACGATGGGATTCCCTGGCATGAAAGCGCGGTAAAAATCTGTTGGCACTAATTTAACGCGCCGCCGAGGGGCCTGCGGTTAAGTGGCGTTCAGGAATATGTAAGGATTGAGTAAAACCGGCTGCGAAGCAGACAAATAGGCGTGAAAATGGCGAAAATCCGCGAAGGAGCAAGGCATGAAAATTTTATTGGTCGATGATGACCTCGAACTCGGCACCATGCTGAGCGAATACCTGACCGGCGAAGGTTTTAACGCCACGCTGGTACTGACTGGCAAAGCCGGTGTGGAAGGCGCGCTGTCGGGCGAGTACACCGCGATGATCCTCGACATCATGTTGCCGGACATGAGCGGCATTGACGTGCTGCGCGACGTGCGTAAAAAGAGCCGTATGCCAATCATTATGCTGACAGCCAAAGGCGATAACATCGATCGGGTTATCGGCCTGGAAATGGGCGCTGACGACTACATGCCTAAGCCGTGCTATCCCCGAGAGCTGGTGGCGCGTTTGCGTGCGGTGCTGCGCCGTTTTGACGAACGCCCGGATGAGGTGGACGACGGGATTGCCATTAATTTTGGTGAGCTGAGCCTCAATCCGTCTACTCGCAGCAGCGAATGGCGCGGTAAACCTTTCGATCTGACCGCTTCCGAATTCAACCTGCTGGAGTTGCTGCTGCGTGCACCTGAGCGCGTAGTGTCTAAAGATGAGCTGTCAGAAAAAGGCTTGGGGCGTCCGCGTGAAGCTTATGACCGCAGCGTTGATGTCCATATCAGCAATATCCGGCAGAAGCTGGGTGCATTGACGGACAACGCGTTAAGTATTGAAACGGTGCGCAGCATCGGCTACCGAATCCGATAATGCCCATGCGCGGAAGACTATTCTGGAAAATCCTGCTCGGCTTCTGGCTGACCTTTATCATCATGACCCAGGCATTGTGGGTGGCTTTTTCACTGTATGGCGATCGCTACGAGCCGCCGGAAAACGCTATGGCGCGGCGAGTGATTGCGCTGCATTTAACCTCTGCCGCCACGCAACTGCGTAGCGGCGGTATGCCGGCACTCGAGGCAATGCTGAAGGACTGGCCGGAAGATGACCGGCGCTTGCTGTCCGTGACTGCATTGGCGCAGCCGCCCGCCCCTGCACCGGAGGAGCCGGCATTTGAAGGCCGCCGGATGCCGAAAGCCGTTACGGAATGGGTCGCAGACGACGGGGACGGTAAAGGGTATCTGCTGAGCTACGACATGCGTGGGCTGCGGGAGGAGTACCGCCCGAACAAACGTTCGCATTTCTTCAACATCCCCGCCCCGATGCTGTGGGTCGGTGGGTTGGCAGGGTTGTTATTCAGTGCCGTGCTGGCCTGGAACCTGACCCGCCCAATGCGCAAATTGCGCGACGGTTTTGATCGCGTGGCGCAGGGGGATTTATCGGTGCGTTTATTCCCTGCGATGCGCCGCAGGCATGATGAGCTTTCTGAGGTTGCGCGTGATTTTGACAGCATGGCTGAACGGTTAGAACTGCTGGTTAGCGCCCGGGAACAGCTGTTGCATGACGTCTCCCACGAGTTGCGTTCACCGCTGGCTCGCCTGCAGTTGGCCATTGGTCTGGCGCGGCAGAATGAAGGCAATGTAGAAAACTCGTTGCAGCGTATTGAGCATGAAGCGGGGCGGTTGGATAAAATGATTGGTGAGCTGTTGGCACTGTCACGCGCCGAAAGCAACAATCTGCCGGATGAAGAGTATTTCGACTTGTATGGGCTGGTGGATGCGGTGGTCAGTGACGCACGCTACGAAGCGCAGATCCCCGGGGTGGATATTGTGCTGCAGGCCAGTTCGGACGTGGAATATACCGTTAAAGGGAATGCCGAGCTGATGCGGCGTGCGGTGGATAATATCGTGCGCAATGCGCTGCGTTTCTCCAGCCACGGTCAGCAAGTGACGGTGGTGCTGACGCGTATTGATCAACTGTTCCAGATAGAGGTCAGCGATCAGGGCCCGGGTGTGGAAGAATCGAAACTTTCCAGCATTTTTGATCCGTTCGTCAGGGTTAAATCGGCGATGTCAGGCAAGGGCTACGGGCTGGGGCTGGCGATCACCCGCAAGGTGGTGCTGGCACACGGTGGCCAGGTTGAAGCGCGTAATGGTGAGTCCGGTGGTTTGGTCATCACTTTGCGTATCCCGCGCTGGCAGTAATAAACTCTCTTACTTGCCATTTTGAACTGGGCTGTGCGCTGTCCAAACTGTTTGCGCCGATGGCGACTATTACCAGGGTATTCCCAAAGGATTTCGAATTGCAGCTAGGCGGCAAGCGTGGGCATCCCCAGGAGCTTACTTTGGTAAGTGACTGGGGTAAGCACGTGCAGCCAACAACGCTGCAGTTTGAAAGACGAAGGGGATAAAAAAAACGGCGCACTGGGCGCCGTTTCTATGTCCATCCGCAATTACTTCTTGATGCGGATGATCGGGGTCTCACCAACGGTTACGTTACCGGACAGTTTGATCAGCTCTTTGATCTCGTCCATGTTGGAGATAACAACCGGCGTCAGGATAGACTTGGCTTTCTCTTCCAGCAGTGCCAGGTTGAACTCGATAACGACGTCGCCTTTCTTGACGCGTTGACCTTCTTCAGCGATGCGTTTGAAGCCTTCGCCTTTCAGTTCAACAGTGTCGATACCGAAGTGGACAAACAGCTCGATGCCGCTGTCGGATTCGATAGAGAAAGCATGGTTGGTTTCGAAAATTTTGCCGATAGTGCCGTCAACCGGGGCAACCATTTTGTTGCCTGTTGGTTTGATAGCAATACCGTCACCAACGATTTTTTCAGCAAATACAACGTCAGGTACATCTTCGATATTAACGATTTCGCCAGAAAGTGGAGCTACGATCTCGATAGTGCCCGTGTCTTTCTTGTCATCAGAAACCAGAGATTTCAATTTATCGAACAAACCCATGATCTTCTCCTAAGCATTAAATTGGGCGGCGTTCCAGTGTCGTGGAAGTTTAGCAGAGCGTCTTTTCTTCGATGAATTTATTCACGCAATTCATCAGGTCTTGCGCCGTTGGCTGTGCCAAGGCTTGCGCTGCCAACGCCTTCACATCTTCGAAATTAGTATTACGAATAATTTTCTTGATGCGCGGGATTGAAATCGCACTCATGCTGAACTCATCCAGCCCCATGCCCAATAACAACAGTGTAGCACGCTCATCGCCAGCCAGTTCACCGCACATACCGGTCCACTTGCCTTCTGCATGAGATGCATCAATAACCTGTTTGATCAGGCTAAGTACTGATGGGGACATCGGGTTATAGAGATGAGAAATCAGCTCGTTGCCGCGATCTACTGCCAGAGTATACTGGGTTAGATCGTTTGTCCCAATACTAAAGAAGTCGACTTCTTTCGCCAGGTGGTGAGCAATCACCGCCGCAGCCGGTGTTTCGACCATCACGCCGACTTCAATTGTTTCGTCAAACGCCTTGCCTTCTTCACGCAGCTGGGCTTTCAGCGTCTCGATTTCACCTTTCAGATCGCGGACTTCTTCCACGGAAATGATCATCGGGAACATGATGCGCAGTTTGCCGAACGCGGAGGCACGCAGAATAGCGCGCAGCTGAGCGTGCAGGATTTCTCTGCGGTCCATGGCGATACGGATGGCACGCCAGCCGAGGAACGGGTTCTCTTCTTTCGGCAGGTTCATGTACGGCAGGTCTTTGTCGCCGCCGATGTCCATGGTACGGACAATCACAGCCTGTGAACCCATGGCTTCCGCAACGGCTTTATAAGCCTGGAATTGCTCGTCTTCGGTTGGCAGTGAGTCGCGATCCATAAACAGGAATTCGGTACGATACAGGCCGACGCCTTCAGCGCCGTTGCGCTCTGCACCTGCGACGTCGCGCACGGTGCCGATGTTGGCGCAGACTTCAACCTGATGACCGTCCAGCGTAATGGCCGGCAGATCTTTCAGCTTGGCCAGATCGTTTTTCTCGGTGACGTACTGGTTCTGTTCTGCTTTCAGCTGATCGATAACGTCAGCGGTTGGGTTAACGTAAATTTTATTGTTAACCGCGTCCAGAATCAGGTAATCGTCGTTCTTCACCTGCTTGGTCACGTCGCTGGTGCCTACGATTGCCGGCAATTCCAGAGAACGCGCCATGATGGAGGTGTGAGACGTACGGCCGCCGAGATCGGTGATGAAACCCAGCACTTTGTCCAGGTTCAACTGTGCGGTCTCAGACGGAGTCAAATCGGTAGCGACCAGGATAACTTCGTCCTGAATAGCGCTTAAATCGACGATAGCCAGGCCCAGAATGTTCTGCAGCAGGCGTTTACCGATGTCACGTACGTCGGCCGCACGTTCTTTCAGGTATTCATCGTCGAGTTCTTCCAGTGCTTTCGCCTGGCCTTCGATGATGGTGTAGGCAGCTGCGTCCGCAGAAGCCAACTCATCTTTGATTAGGGCTATGATTTCCTGCTCAAGCTCTTCGTCTTCCAACAGCATGATGTGGCCTTCGAAGATCGCTTCTTTTTCTTCGCCGAAGGTTTCGCCAGCTTTGGTCTTGATCGCTTCCAACTGCTCGGACGCTTTGGCGCGGCCAGCAAGAAAACGTGAGACTTCCTGCTCTACATCATCTGCAGAGATTTTCTTCCGGTTGATGACAATCTCATCTTCTTTCAGTAGGAGAGCCTTACCAAAAGCGATACCCGGTGATACTAAAATGCCTGAAATCATAACCCTACCTTACTCTTGACTGGTGTTAACTAAGAAGACGGGCCGATTACTCAAGCTCTGCCATCAGTTTTACCAAGTGCTCAACGGCTTTCTGCTCGTCTTCACCTTCAGCGGAGATGGTCACTACGGTCCCTTGAGTCAGCCCCAGAGTTTGCAGTTTGAACAGGCTTTTGGCGCTGGCGCTTTTACCGTTAGAGGTCACGGTGATGTCAGACGTGAAGCCTTTAGCTTCTTTTACGAACTGAGCGGCAGGGCGAGTGTGCAGACCATTAGGAGCGGTAATAGTAACTTCTTGCTGGAACATTGATGTTTCCCCAACTTATTGGTGTGTTGTGGAGCTAAAGTTTAGCCCAAGGGTGTGACTTTAGCTTGTCTGGTTAGCGCCTGACTATGGTACAGGGGCGAGCATTGATGCAACAGAAAACGACGAGTTAGGCACTTCAGATCAAAAAATTCAGCTTCTGTCGTCGTTTCAATCAGCTCCCCATTATGCCGTGTTTAACGCATCACCGACAAACGAGTAAATCGATTCAGCTTAAACAAGGAATGATGAGTGATTAATTTTGCGCACCGAAATAATGCACCGTTAAATACTAAAGCTGGCATGTAAAATCAATCTTTGACTGCTATAAACTTTGATCCAGTCCACAAAAAAGCACCCCGAAAGGTGCTTTTTTAGCGATTTGTGCACAGTGGCACTACTGTTGCAATTCTTGCTCAGTGAACAAATCAGCGAACAGAGCGGTGCTTAAATAGCGCTCGCCGGAGGACGGCAAGATCACCACGATGGTTTTGTCGGCGAATTCAGGTTCTTCGGCCAATTTCACGGCTGCCACCACTGCGGCACCGGAGGAAATGCCCGCCAGAATGCCTTCTTCGTCCATCAAACGGCGCGCCATGCTGATGGCCTCGTCGTTGGTGACTTGTTCGACGCGGTCAACCAACTTGAGATCCAGGTTGCCTGGGATAAAACCTGCACCGATGCCCTGAATCTTATGGGGACCTGGTTTGATCTCTTCACCGGCGAGCGCCTGGGTGATGACCGGTGAGTCGGTAGGCTCCACCGCGACAGTGGTGATTGCCTTGCCTTTGATATTCTTGATATAGCGGCTGACACCCGTCAGCGTACCGCCGGTACCCACGCCGGAAATGAAAACATCCACTTCGCCATCGGTATCGTCCCAGATTTCTGGGCCGGTAGTTTGTTCATGAATTGCTGGGTTAGCCGGATTGCTGAACTGCTGCAGGATGATGTAGCGGTTCGGATCGGTGGCGACAATTTCTTCCGCCTTGGCGATCGCGCCCTTCATGCCTTTTGCGCCTTCGGTCAACACCAGGTTGGCGCCCAGCGCCTTCAGCAGCTTACGGCGTTCGATGCTCATGGTTTCCGGCATGGTCAGCGTCAGCTTGTAGCCACGCGCCGCGGCGACGAACGCCAGAGCGATACCGGTGTTGCCGCTGGTCGGCTCCACAAGCTCTTTGCCGGCGACCAGGATGCCGCGTTTTTCCGCGTCCCAAATCATATTGGCACCGATGCGGCATTTAACGCTGAAGCTAGGGTTGCGAGATTCAACCTTGGCCAGAATGCGTCCGTTGCCGATACGGTTCAGACGAACCAGCGGCGTATGGCCGATTGTTAATGAGTTATCTTCATATATCTTGCTCATAGCCCGTCCTTTAACTCTATGAAAATGTGGGGAACATCGAAAGCATACGCTAACAGTACCGGCAGGGAAGTAAAGAATTGGTATATCTATATGTTATTAGGAAATAAGTTTCAAGCACAAGGATAAGGGCGCATATTGCGCGCCCTGTCGAAGAATTAATCGTAATGCGGGGCCGAAAATGGCTTAGGA
>NZ_JBXWLA010000026.1:1596-48961 GCF_058191755.1 Serratia sp. CoH_122_TC_1 | reverse complement strand
ATGAACGCCGCTGCACGCGCACGGCTGCGCGAATATGGCGTTGCGCCGCCACAGGGGCAAACCTGTGACAAACCGCAGTTGCACGGCCCGGTACCTTGCCCGCGTTGTGGCAGCACTCACAGCGAGAAAATCAGCGAATTTGGTTCCACTGCTTGCAAGGCGTTGTACCGCTGCTGCGATTGCCGTGAACCCTTCGATTACTTCAAATGTATTTAGGAAACGCCATGACGGTCTTCCATCGCCTGAACGTCGCCGCCATCGAGCGCGAAACGCCGGACGCCGTAGCCATCACACTGCGGGTGCCCGAAGAACTCAAAGGTCACTATCGCTACACGCCGGGTCAACATCTGACGCTCAAGGCGCAGATTGACGGTGAAGAGTTACGTCGCTGCTATTCCATATGCAGTTCGCCGCAGGAGGGGCTGTTGCAGATTGGCGTTAAAGCCATTCACCAGGGGCGATTCTCCTCGTTCGTTAACCGCATGCTGAAGGTCGGTGACGCGCTGGAGGTCATGGTGCCACAAGGGCGTTTCGGCTATCAGCCACAGGCAGAAAATAGCGGTAACTATCTGGCCATTGCCGCCGGTTCCGGTATTACGCCAATGCTGTCGATCATCAAAGCCACGCTACAACTCGAACCACGCAGCAGCTTCACGTTAATTTACGGCAATCGCAGCAGCCGTTCGATGATGTTCAAAGAAGCACTGTCCGATCTGAAAAACCGCTACCCGCAGCGCTTTCAGCCACTCTATATGTTCAGCCAGGAAAACCTGGACAGCCCTTTGCTGAGTGGTCGTATTGACCGCGAGCACCTGCTGGCTATCGGCAAGACCCTGCTGGATTACCCTGACTATGACCACGCCTTTATCTGCGGGCCTGAAGCCATGATGGACGATGCCCAAAGCGTGCTGGAACAGGCCGGCGTGCCCACTGGGCACATTCATAGTGAACGTTTTAACACCAGCGGCATTGCCGCTCGGCCGGTCAATGATGGCAATCGTAACGCCACCCAGGTGGAAATCTTGCTTGATGGTCGTCGCGTGAATATCGAGGTTGGCGCACAGGACGACAGCATTCTTGATGCAGCGCTGCGTCAAGGCGCCGATTTGCCCTATGCGTGCAAAGGTGGGGTATGCGCCACCTGCAAATGCCGTTTAAAGGCCGGCCAGGTGGATATGGCCGTCAACTACAGCCTGGAGCCGGATCAGTTGGCGGCAGGTTACGTATTGAGCTGCCAGTCGTGGCCTCGCGGCGACGGTGTGGTCTTGGACTTTGACGTATAGGAGCCACCAATGGAAACCCCTTTGATCCTGCGACAGCAACACCAGCGCGTGGTGACACTGACGCTCCACCGCCCAGAGGCCCGCAACGCCCTGAACACCCCGTGCCTGGAACAGCTGGTTTATTTGCTGGAACACGCCGACGCCGACACCGGCGTTGGCGCCGTGGTCATTACCGGTGCCGCCCGTTTCTTTGCAGCCGGTGCCGATCTGCATGAGCTGCAGCAACAAGATCTGCCCGCAGCGCTGACAGATCGTCGCCCGTTGCTGTGGCAACGGCTGGCACAATTTAGCAAACCCCTGCTAGCGGCAGTGAACGGTTATGCGCTGGGTGCAGGCTGCGAACTGGCCCTGGCCTGCGACATCGTTATCTGCGGTGAAAGCGCCCGCTTTGGCCTACCGGAAATTACCCTCGGCTTGATGCCGGGTGCCGGTGGCACACAGCGATTAATCCGCTGCGTCGGTAAGTCTCGAGCCAGCCAAATGGTGCTGACAGGAGAAGCCATTACCGCCGCAAGTGCATTGCAAGCCGGATTGGTCAGTGAGGTATGCGTAGATGCACTCACGCTGGAACGCACACAGCAGATAGCTGAACGCATCAGCCTACAAGCACCGCTGGCACTCCGTGCCGCCAAACAGGCTCTGAAACAGGCTGAAGAAACCGGCCTTAGCCAGGGGCTGGCCATTGAACGTCAGCAATTCGTCACTCTGGCGGCCACCGACGATCGCCGTGAAGGCATCGCCGCCTTCTTCGAAAAACGTACGCCAAACTATCAGGGGCGCTGATTTATGGATAATGCATTGATTCTCACCCACCTCGAAGCCGGGGTGCTGACCCTGACCCTCAACCGTCCGGACCGGCTCAACAGCTTTAACGATGAGATGCACCGCCAGTTAAGTGAAGCGCTCACTCTCGCTGAAAGGGACGACAAGGTACGCTGCCTGCTGATCACCGGAGCCGGGCGTGGTTTTTGCGCCGGACAAGATCTCAATGATCGCAATGTCAGCGTTGAGCAACAGGCACCCGACCTCGGTCTGTCAGTGGAACGTTTCTATAACCCGCTGATCCGCCGCCTGACCGCCTTGCCAAAACCGGTGGTATGCGCCGTCAATGGCGTAGCGGCAGGCGCTGGTGCTGCTCTGGCGCTCGCCTGCGATATCGTGATTGCCGCCGATAACGCCAACTTTATTCAGTCCTTCTGTCGTTTGGGCCTGGTACCGGATTCCGGCGGCAGCTGGTTCCTGCCACGCTTGGCAGGCCACGCCCGCGCCATGGGCATGGCCATGCTGGGTGACAAAATCAGCGCACAACAGGCGCTGGCCTGGGGCATGATCTGGCAAGTTGTGGCTGCGGATGAATTGGCGTCAACCAGCCAAACATTGGCACAGCACCTGGCCACTCAACCAACCTATGGGCTGGGGCTGATTAAAAAAGCCCTCTACAGTTCGGCGAACAACACCCTCGATCAGCAGCTTGATTTGGAGCGCGATCTACAGCGCCTCGGCGGCCGCAGCGACGACTACCGTGAAGGGGTCAGTGCCTTCTTCGCCAAACGCCCTCCTTCTTTCAGCGGGAAATGATCATGAACCTGCCGAACGTCAACGCAAGGGTCGCGGTGATCGGTGCCGGAACCATGGGGATAGGTATCGCCCACGTGGCGGCTCGCGCCGGGCATCAGGTACTGCTATTTGATATCGCCGCCACCGCTGCCCAACGGGCACTCGACGCGCTCGGGCAGCGGCTGCGTCTACGGGTTGCGTCTGGTAAGGCCGACGCTGCCAGCACCGAAGCGTTGCTGGCACGCATTCATCCGGTAGATGCATTGAGTCAACTGGCCGACAGCGAACTGGTGATTGAAGCGGTAGCAGAAAAACTGCCGATCAAACAGAGCCTGTTCCGCGAGCTGGAGGCCCTGTGCTCCCCTGACACTCTGTTTGCCAGCAACACATCATCATTGTCCATCACCGCCATTGCGGGAGCCTTACAGCACCCACAACGCCTGGCTGGTTTGCACTTCTTCAACCCAGCACCGCTGATGAAGCTGGTCGAGATCGTCAGCGGCCTGGACACCAGCGCCGAAACCGTGGCGACGCTGCAAGCGCTCACCCAACAATGGGGTAAACAAAGCGTCCTGTGCCGTTCCACACCCGGTTTTATTGTGAACCGCGTAGCACGGCCTTTTTATGCCGAAACCCTCCGCGCGTTGGAAGAACAGGTCGCCGATGCCACGACGCTCGATGCCGTGATGCGTGACGCGGGTGGCTTCGCCATGGGGCCACTGCAATTGACCGATATGATTGGTCAGGACGTCAACTACGCCGTGACCGAGTCCGTATTTCACGCCTTCTTCCAGGATCCCCGTTTTACACCCTCTCTGGTACAGCAAGAACTGGTCGCCGCCGGCCGTCTGGGGCGGAAAAGCGGCCAGGGGTTTTACCGTTATGGCGATCATCCTCAACCGGCTGCCACCTGCTTACCCGCCTCGCCCGCCGCGTTACCACGCAGTATCACGCTGCACGGCGATCCTGCGGGCATGACTCTGTTGGCCACTTTGCTGACGGAAAATGCGGTCACGATCAAACAACCTGGCCAGACCAGCGCATTTGCCCGGATAGATGAAGTTACATTTATGTTAACAAATGGTAAAACAGCTAGCCAAATCGCCGAGGAAACCGGGACCCCCGTGGTGCTGTTTGATCTGTCCGCCCACTATTCGCAGGCGTCCACCGTCGCCATAAGCTGCGCGGCGCAAAACGACGCCCGGCACAACGCCACGGTAGTGCGCCTGCTGCAATCCCTTGGCAAAAAAGTGATTCAGTTACCGGACTATCCCGGCCTGTTGGTCATGCGCACCCTCGCCATGCTGGCGAATGAAGCACTCGACGTGGTGAACAAGGGCGTTGCCAGTGCTGCCGATACCGATCGCGCCATGTGCTGCGGGGTCAATTACCCTCGTGGCCCGCTGGAATGGGCAGCCGCTCTGGGTTGGCAACAGATCCTGACCACGCTGGAAAACCTGCAACACTATTACGGTGAACCTCGCTACCGTCCCATGCCGCTGCTGCGCCACTACGCATCCCTCTCTTCAGGAGCCCAATGATGAACGCCAATACGCCCCATGCGCTGGCGCAACGCTGCGCCGAACAGATGTTTCAACAAGATACCTGCGCGCAGGCAATGGGCATGCGTGTGGATGCCGTAGACGCCGGTTTCGCCCGTGTCAGCATGACCGTCGGCCCGCAGATGCTCAATGGGCACCAGACGTGCCATGGCGGTCAACTGTTTAGCCTGGCGGATACCGCCTTCGCTTACGCCTGCAACAGCCAAGGGTTAGCCGCTGTCGCATCCGGCTGCAGCATCGATTTCATCCGCCCTGCGCTGGCAGGCGATCGCCTGACCGCCAGCGCCGAAGTACGCCATCAGGGCAAAACAACGGGGTTATATGACGTGGAAATCGTCAACCAACTGGGCAAAACCGTCGCCTGGTTCCGCGGCCGTGCACATCGCCTGGGCCACCACATTTTAGGGGAACAACCATGAAACAGGCGTTTATCTGCGACGGCGTCCGCACGCCAATAGGCCGTTACGGTGGTGCACTCGCCAACGTGCGTGCTGATGATTTAGCCGCGCTGCCGTTGCGTACTCTGCTGGCCCGCCATCCCCAGGTGGACTGGTCGTTGGTTGATGACGTGATCCTGGGTTGTGCCAATCAGGCCGGGGAAGATAACCGCAATTTGGCACGCATGGCGGCGCTACTGGCCGGTCTGCCGGTCAATGTGTCCGGTACCACCGTCAACCGTTTGTGTGGCTCAGGGTTGGACGCCCTGGCAATGGCGGCGCGCAGCATCAAAGCCGGTGACGCTGAGCTGGTATTGGCTGGCGGTGCGGAATCGATGACACGGGCACCGCTGGTGATGGGCAAGGCCGACAGTGCCTTCAGCCGCCAGGCACAACTGTATGACACCACCCTGGGCTGGCGTTTTATTAATCCGCTGATGCAGGCACAGTTCGGCACCGACTCGATGCCAGAAACAGCCGAAAACGTGGCGGCACAGTTCAACATCAGCCGTGCCGATCAAGATGCTTTCGCGCTGCGTAGCCAGCAACGCACTGCTCAGGCACAAGAGCGCGGATGGCTGGCGCAGGAAATTGAGCCGGTCAGCCTCAGCGGCAAAAAAGGCGTCGTCACGCTGTTCAGCCGGGACGAACATCCACGCGCAGACACTCAGTTGGCACAATTGCAGGCGCTGAAAACCCCGTTCCGCCAACCCGGCACGGTAACCGCTGGCAACGCATCCGGCTTGAATGACGGGGCAGCTGCGCTGATCGTCTCCTCTGAGAAAATGGCCCTAAGCCAGGGTTTAACGCCGCGGGCGCGTATCGTCGCCACCGCCACCTGCGGTGTCGAACCCAGTCTGATGGGCATGGGACCGCTGCCCGCGACCCGCAAGGTGCTGGAGATAGCCGGACTGAGTCTGGCGCAAATGGACGTGATTGAACTCAATGAGGCGTTTGCCGCCCAGGCGCTGGCCGTGCTGCGCCAGCTTGGCCTGCCTGACGACGCACCACAGGTAAACCCCAACGGCGGTGCGATCGCCCTGGGCCACCCGCTGGGTATGAGCGGTGCGCGTTTGGCGCTGGCCGCCCTGTTTGAACTGGAACGGCGTTCCGGTCGCTACGCACTGTGCACCATGTGCATCGGCGTCGGCCAAGGCATCGCCATGATTATTGAGCGAGTTTGATCCCCGAGGCTAACTATGACAACTAATCCACAGCCACTCGATGCCATTGAGTTCGCCTCGCGCGATGAGATTGAAGCGTTGCAATTGGAACGTCTGAAATGGACGCTTCACCACGCTTACAACAATGTGCCGATGTATAAACGCAAGTTCGATCAGGCGGGTGTCCACCCCGACGATCTCAAACAGCTGAGCGACCTGACCCGCTTCCCCTACACCACCAAGCAAGACCTGCGTGACAACTATCCCTTCGACACCTTCGCCGTGCCGATGGAGCAAGTGGTCCGTATTCATGCCTCGTCAGGGACCACGGGGCGGCCAACCGTCGTCGGCTACACCCAGCGGGACATCGATAATTGGGCGGATATTGTTGCGCGCAGCCTACGAGCCGCCGGTGCCACCGCCAAAGACAAGGTGCATGTGGCCTACGGCTATGGGTTGTTTACCGGCGGACTGGGGGCGCATTACGGTGCGGAGCGGCTTGGGGCAACGGTGATCCCGATGTCCGGTGGGCAAACGGAACGACAGGCCCAGTTAATCCTGGATTTCAAACCCGACGTGATCATGGTGACGCCTTCCTACTGTTTGACATTGATCGACGAGCTGGAGCGCAAAATGGGTGGCGACGCTCGCGGCTGTTCACTGCGTCTTGGGGTCTTCGGTGCCGAACCCTGGACCGAAGCGCTGCGGCACGAGATCGAAAGCCGCATGGGCATCAAGGCACTGGATATTTATGGTTTGTCCGAAGTGATGGGCCCTGGGGTCGCCATGGAGTGCGCAGAAAGCGGCGGTGGCCCAACGATCTGGGAAGACCACTTCCTGCCGGAGATCATCTGCCCGGAGACCGGCATCGCCCTGCCAGACGGACAGCACGGTGAACTGGTGTTCACCACCCTGACCAAAGAGGCGCTGCCGGTGATTCGCTATCGCACCCGCGATCTCACCCGCCTGCTGCCGGGCGACGCACGCCAAATGCGCCGAATGGGGAAAATTACCGGTCGCTCCGACGACATGCTGATCATCCGCGGCGTCAATGTCTTCCCGTCGCAGGTTGAAGAACAAATTATGCAGTTCGAACAGCTGTCACCGCATTATCAACTGCAAGTCAGCCGCAGCGGGCACCTGGATACGCTGGCGGTGCGCGTTGAATTGAAAGAAGCGGCGCTCAGCCTCAGCCACCAGCAACGCTGTGAGATCTGTCACCAGTTACGCCACCATATCAAGTCGATTATCGGCGTCAGCACCGACGTCAGCATCGCCAACTGTGGCGACATTCCGCGTTCGGAAGGCAAGGCCCAGCGCGTGGTTGACTTAAGACCGCGCTGATTCAACGGGCGTCACGGATGACGCCTTAATGAATTGTGGTAATGTTATGCTTCATCGACGGCTAACCCATGGAAAAATATGGAACATAAACTGGATGAGTTTATCCGCCATGCCATAGACGCTCAGCCGATCAGCGGCACCTCACTGATTATCTCCTTATACGGCGATGCGCTCAGCCATCGCGGTGGCGAGGTGTGGCTCGGTAGCCTGAGCGCGTTGCTGGAAGCGTTGGGCTTCGGCGATCGCTTTGTGCGCACTTCGGTATTTCGCCTGCAAAAAGAGGGCTGGCTGGACGTCGAAAAAATCGGCCGCCGCAGCTTTTATCGGGTGACCGAACAGGGCATGCGCCAATTCCGCCACGCCGAGTCGAAAATCTATCTCAGCGAACCACCCGCCTGGGATGGCAAATGGGATTTGCTGTTGCTGGAAGGGGCAGAAAAGAACGATCGCGCACGGCTAAAAAAAGAGCTGGGCTGGTTGGGGTTCGGTCAAATAGCCAATAACCTGATGGCCGCCCCGACGCACGTGCAAACCGACGTGACGGCGCTGCTCGGCGAACTTAACGCCAGCGAACAGGTGATCTATTTCCGTGCAGACTATCCCTATAATCGCTCAGAACAAACCTTGCAACAGATCGTGGCGAGCTGCTGGGCGCTGGCGGATGTTGCTGCCGATTATCACGAATTTATCGTTTCTTTCCGCCCGCTTATGGCGCTGCTGCGCGAAACCGATGACGTGCTGCTGACACCCCAGCGCTGTTTCCAGATTAAGCTATTATTGATCCACTTCTTCCGGCGCGTGGTGCTAAAAGATCCTTTACTGCCGGATGCCTTGCTGCCCACGCAGTGGGAGGGGCAAATCGCCCGTAATCTGTGCATCAATATTTATCAACGCGTGGATCGTGCCGCTACCGAGTATGTCAGCACGCTGGCAGAAACCACTATCGGTGCCCTGCCCGCCCCGGCAGCAGGCTATTACCGACGCTTTGGCGGCCTGCCGCGAGATCCTTCACTATAGGGAGCATTAGCTATGCCCGTGTATCAGATTGACGGCCTAACCCCAGTCGTAGACCCCAGCAGCTATGTACACCCGACGGCGGTGTTGATTGGCGATGTGATCGTCGGCAAACACGTTTATATCGGCCCAAACGCCAGCCTGCGCGGTGACTTTGGCCGATTGGTTATCTGCGACGGTGCCAATATTCAAGACAACTGCGTCATGCACGGTTTCCCGCAGCAAGACACCGTTGTGGAGCAAGATGGTCATATTGGCCATGGCGCGATCCTGCACGGCTGCCGCATCCGGCGCAACGCCATGGTCGGCATGAACGCCGTGATCATGGATGGCGCAGAGATCGGTGAGAATACCATCGTGGGGGCGATGGCATTCGTCAAGGCGGCCGCAGTGATCGACGCCAATAAATTGGTGGTCGGCAGCCCGGCGCGAGTCTTGCGCGATTTAACCGAACAGGAGCTGGCGTGGAAAGTGGCTGGCACACGCGAATACCACGATCTGGTATCGCGCTGTAAGTCTTCACTGCATGAGGTCGCGCCGCTAACCGCCATTGAACCTGACCGACAGCGCCTGTGCTTTGGCGACCACCTGATTCCGAAAAGTCAGCTTTAATTGCTGCCCCAACAGGCTATTGAGGGACAAAGTGGTTTAAAGTAATGCTCTTACTTACCCCATTTACCTGGACCGGAATAGATGCCCAGAACGGCCAAAACGGTTGACGTTCCTGCGATCGGCGAGCTTGACCGCCACGCAGGGCAACTCAGCCTGCAGCTTGCCCGAGCGTTACGGACTGCCATCAATAAGGGCGAACTGAAAGCGGGCGATCTCTTGCCCTCCACCCGCGTGCTGGCAAGCGCATTACAGCTTGCCAGAGGCACCGTACTGGCGGCCTTCGAACAACTGACCGCAGAGGGCTTCCTGGAGGCGCAACCCGGTTCGGGTACCCGCGTAGCCCTGTCACTCACACGCCAGCCCCCTGCTCCCGCTCCGCATTCCGAAGCCTGCGACATGCCGCTTTCCAGTCAGGCACAGGCGCTGGCAAGCTTTGCAGCACAGTTGCGGCCGCTGCCGCCAGTGCCCTTCACCGTGTCCGTACCAATCAACGATACCGCGCCCGACGATGTCTGGCGCCGGCTCGGTAACCGAATTCGCGCACGGGGACCCGGTGCCCCCGCCGGTTATGGCGAACCGCTCGGCGCATTGGCATTGCGCAAGGCCGTCTGTGAATACGTCCGTAAATCCCGCTCGGTGCTCTGTACACCCGAACAGGTCATTATCACCGCCGGTACTCAACAGGGTCTCTATCTCGCCACGCAAATTTTGCTGGATGCCGGTGACACGGCCTGGGTGGAAAACCCCGCCTATCACGGTATTACCGCCATCTTTAACAGCGTATTCAGGGATCGAATCATGGCCAGGGTCCCGGTAGATGAGGAAGGCATAGACATCGCGGCGGGTAAAAAGATCGCGCCACGGGCCAGAGCCGCCTTTGTCACCCCCTCTCATCAATACCCGTTATGCATGCCGATGAGTATGACCCGCCGACTCGAGCTGTTGGCATGGGCCAAGGAAAGCCGCGCCTGGATTGTTGAAGATGACTACGACAGCGAAATGCGCTATTCCGGTCATCCGTTCCCTTCATTACAGGGGGTGGATCCATCCAGAGTGATCTACCTGGGGACCTTCAGCAAGATCCTGTTTCCGTCGTTGCGGCTGGGTTATGCCATCGTGCCCACACCGTTAGTCGATGCCTTCTGTGGTGCCCGCGTGTTGATGGATCGCCACCCGCCCAGCGCCGACCAACACGTGCTGGCCAGTTTTATGGCGCAGGGGCATCTGGATCGCCATATACGCAGGATGCGGGGCGTGTATGCGGAAAAACGGCGTGTGCTCACCGGCGCCATTAACGCCCATATTTCTCCCGAACTGGCGGCCTTGCACCCCAGCGATCAAGGCATGCATATGCTACTATGGTTAAAGGCCGGGTTGGACGATCTGCAGGTTGTGCGCCAGGCAGCCGAAGCAGGTGTGGCCGTAAGCGCACTCTCACCCATGTATGCCAGCGGCAGCGGGAAAAGCGGGTTAATACTCGGGTTGGGCGGCTACGATGAAGCACAGATCCACCGTGCCGCCCAAACGCTCAATCAGGTACTGGTGTCGTTAGCCCACCCAGGGTAAGCCGAAACCTGCCCTCGCAGATTATCGCGAGAAACGCTTCGCGCCGTACACGCAAACCAACACCCCAACCATTACCGCAATCATGGATGGCTGGACAGTTTCATGCAGTATCAGTCCGGCAAGCGCCAGGCCGAAAAACGGTTGCAGCAGTTGCAGTTGCCCAACGGCGGCTATGCCGCCCAGCGCCAAACCACGATACCAAAAAATAAAACCTATCCACATGCTGAACAACGAAATGTAGCCCAGAGAAAGCCAGGCACCAAGACTGACCTGCGGCCATACCGTAGGGGCAGACCCCATGGCAACCGTTGCCGTTAGCGGTAACGCCACCACCAGCGCCCAGGAGATCACCTGCCACCCACCGAGTTTGCGCGTCAGTACCGCGCCTTCTGCATAACCCAGCCCGCAGAGCAGAACCGCAGCCACCATAAACACATCACCGATCCAGGAACCGCCGCTCCCCTGGCTCAGCGCGAAAGCGGCAACTAACATGCCGCCCAACATCGAAAACAGCCAGAACGCGGCCTTCGGTCGTTCCCCACCCCGCAGCACGCCGAAACACGCGGTTGCCAGCGGCAGCAGCCCGATGTACACCAGCGCATGAGCCGACGTGGTGTGCTGTAAAGCTAACGCCGTGAGCAAAGGAAAGCCAATGACCACCCCAACCGCCACCATCACCAGCGGCATGATGTCATGACGCTGCGGCCGGCGTTGGCGCATAACGCCCAGTGCAGCGATGGCCAGCAAAGCGGCAAGCACCGCCCGCATCGCGGTCAGGAACAGCGGATCAAACTCCAGCACCGCCAGTCGCGTCGCGGGCAAAGAACCGCTAAAAATCAACATCCCCAAAAAGCCGCTGGTCCACCCCTGGGCCGAGCGGCGTGCCTCCGCATCGCTAACCCGGACGATAACGCCATTTCTTTCTGTTTCACTGCGCATTGCAATACGACTCCACAATCCCGAAAGACCCTTTATTCTCCGGTTAAAGTGGTTTATTTACAGAGCCACATAATCACATTTTTTACTGAGCCAGTTTATTCCACACTCGGTGTTTCCATCGCAGCGGGCACCGGCTGATGACGACTATAGAAGTAATAGACTGCCACCAGCAGCAGGGTAAACGGGATGCCAAACCACAGGGTCATCTTGAAAAACTCGGTGAATGCCGTCGAAATCAACAGCGCGGTCATCAGTCCTGCCCCGGCCAGCGTGGTGTATGGAAAACCCCACATGCGGAATTTCAGGTGAGTGTGGCGATGCTGACGACGGAAAAACAGGTGGGTGACGAAAATCATCAACCAGGTAAAGCAGGCACCGTATACCGAAATGGACATCATGGCGGCGAACGATTTTTGCGGATACACCAGGCTCAGCACGATCGACACCACAATGCCGATACAGGACATCGCCAGTGCGCTTACCGGTATACCGCGTTGACTGACTCGCCCGAGCGCGGCCGGTGCTTGCCCGGCGCGTGACAACGAGAACATCATGCGCGTGGTGATATACAGCTGGCTGTTCATCGCCGAGAGCGCGGCCACCAGCACGATAAAATTGAAGATGCCGGCGGCGGCTGGCAAGTGGATCACGTTCATCGCCACCAGAAACGGGCTTTCGCCGGTACCGGATTGCCGCCAGGGAACAATTGCCAGCATCAGCGCAATCGACAGCATATAAAAAATAAACAGCCGCAAAATCGTGCCTTTGAACGCCGTTTTCACCGCGATCACCGGGTTTTTGGCTTCGCCGGCAGCCACCGCGATCATCTCAATGCTCAGATAGCTGAAAATGGACACGATCACCGCAAACCACATTCCCTTGACGCCAAACGGGAAGAAGCCGCCGTTTGCGGTAAAGTTTTGGATGCCAAAAGACGGGTTGCCGGAGAACACCAAAATACCGATACCAATAGCGATAAACGCCGCGATAGCGACCACCTTAATGGTCGACAGCGCATACTCGACCTGGCCGAATGACTTGACGCCAATAATGTTAATGACGATGACCGCCGCTGAGAACAACAGCACCCAAGGCCAGATTGGCGTGGTCGGGAACCAGAACTGCATATACATGCCAATGGCGGTGACCTCCGTCCCCACCGCCAGCACCACGCAGGACCAATAGGAATATCGCACCAGAAAACCAAACAGTGGGCTGATGTAAAACTCGGCGTAGTCACCGAATGAACCCGGTGTCGGGTGTTCGGAGGTCATTTCCGCCAAACACCCCATCAGCAGCAGCGCAACAACGCCGCCAATAAAATAGCTCAACAATACGCTGGGACCCGCCATCTGGATGGCATAGGCACTGCCGAGAAACAGCCCGGTACCGATCGCGCCACCTATCGCCAGCATCGACATCTGCCCAGCGGTGAGCTGTTTCTGCAAACCGCCCTGCCGCCGAGCTATTTCGTCAAAACCTTTCATCTGTTTCATAGCAGTGTCCTACCTTATTCACGCAGTACGGGTGACATCCAGAATGGCGGCAGTAACGTAGTCGACATTATTTTGATTTAAACCAGGCAGGCACATACGACCAGGCGCCACCAGATAAATGGCATAGTGTTGCCGTAACCGCTCAAGTTGCGCTTGGTTCAGGCCGGTGTAGCTGAACATGCCTTTCTGATCGCGGATACGGCGGTAGTCCAACTGCGAACCGCCCTGTTCCAGCCCCGTAGACAGGATTTGCCGCATCTGTTTGATACGCTGCCGCATGCCGGCCAGTTCGTCTTCCCACTGTTGCCGCAAGGTTTCGTCCGCCAGCAGCGTTTCCACAATCTGGCTACCGTGAATCGGGGGACACGAGTAACTGCGGCGGATCAGCGTTTTCAGCGCGCCTTTAACGTTCGCCGCACTCTCTGGGCTGGCACAACGAACTGAAAGCCCACCCAGTCGCTGGCCATATAACGCGACATTCTTTGAAAACGAGTTGGCAACCAAGAATGCCAGATCGGTTTTCAGTGCTTCGCGCAAGGCAAAACAGTCTTCTTCCAGGCCGTCACCAAAGCCCTGATAGGCAATATCAAAAAACGGCAACAGGCGACGACGCTGTAACACCTCAAGGGTGGCACGCCACTGCGCCTGGCTAAGATCGGTACCGGTTGGGTTATGACAACACGGGTGTAAAAGCACCACGCTGCCTTCTGGCAGGCTATTGAGCGTGTCCAGCATGGCGTCAAAGCGCAGACCGCCGTTCACCTCATCAAAGTACGGATAGGTATGTACCTTCAGCCCAGCGCCTTCAAAAATAGCCCAATGGTTCGCCCAGGTTGGATCAGACACCCAAATATCGTGGCGGGACAGGTAGTGATGAATAAAATCTGCCGCCAGCTTCAGAGCGCCAGAACCGCCAACACTCTGCACCGTGGTGATTGACGATGATGCCTGCTCACCAAATAACAATGCCTGAACCTGCTGGGCAAACAGCGCCGAGCCTTCGATCGGCGGATAACCGTGTGAGCGGTGCTGGTCGAGTAAGCGCCGTTCGGCCGCCTCAACCGCCTGCATCAGCGGGATTTTGCCCTGCCGATCGTAATAAAGGCCAATACCCAAATTCACTTTCTGTGTATTTTCGTCCTGCAAATAAGCTTCCATCAACGACATAATAGGATCGGGCGCAGAGCGGCCAATGTGATTAAACATAGCGATTCCTTAACTCATTATTTAATGAATTCTCAGGTGAACTTACTCAAGAATATATCTCATGCATTTAACGGTGCGACTCACTGAACAGCACCGTCAAATGTTATTGCGATAGGTTATTCGTCGACGGCACTCACCGTTATTTCTATTTTCATTCCTGGTACCACCAATTTATCTACAATCACCGTTGAGCGATTGGGATAAGGGTAATTAAAATAGTTCTTATAGATTTCATCGAGTAATTTAACGTCATTCACATCGGTGAGATAAACAATAACCTGCAAGACATTGTCGCTGTGGCTATTTGCCGCCTTCAGCGTCTGTGCAAGATTATCGAATGTCAGGGTAATCTGTTTTTCCGGCGCGCCTGTTTCTATCGTGCCGTCGGACCTCACCGGGCCATGGGCGGTGAACAACATGCCGCCACCTTTGGTCGCCCAGGAAAAAGGTTGGCCAATCTCCGGCAGGCCCGTGTCGATGATAGTGCGCATGGTTTATTTCCCCGTGGTGATTAACTGGCGGATCAGTGCCCCATCCCTGGCGAACAACGAATCCAGCACGTTGTAATGGTTCGCACCGGCAACCGGAACCAGGCTGACGGGCAGGTGTTTTTCATGCAGTGCCGTGTAATAGTGCTGCGACTGGCCAATCAGTTCCGGCAACTCTGCGTCGCCATAAAATAACGTCATGGGCTTTATACATTCAGGAATATGACGCGCCGGGCTCAGCCGGGCAATTTGCTGTGGGGTCAGCTGTAATTGCCGGTTAACATAAGTGTTTAACAAAGGCGCCAGTTCGAAAATACCGCTGATGGGCAACACCACATCGACGACCTCATGATGCTGCCAAAAGCTTGCCAGATGCCCGCCCGCAGAATGCCCACACAGATAAACCGGCGCTGAATTATCCTGCCCCAGCCGTTGTTGAACGGCACTCAGTGCGGCCCCCGTTTGCCGGCAAATATCGTCTAACGTGGCGTAAGGTGCCAGTGTATATTCCAGCAGCACAACATCAAAACCCAACGACAGGGGCATGTCGGCAATAAAAGCAAAATCATCTTTATTACAAAATTGCCAATAGCCGCCATGAATAAATATTAATGTGCCTTTATGCGCCTTGTCGGAATATAACCAATCGAAAACGTCCCGTGGAGAATTGCCGTAGGCAATATTACGCTCACTACGTACTTGGCGATAAACTTCCTGACTTCGTGTTTGAAACGACGTCAGGATCTCATCTTCATTGTCCACCGAAGCGCTGTTATCGTAATCCCCTGGAACAAGTTTCATATATTAAACTTCGTTTATTATTTAAGATATGCGTTAACTATTAGCACCGGGAATAATATTGTCAAGAAGGGAACAACAGCAATGCGGGTCGGGTAATATAAATCTTTTTGGCCGCCCAATAAGTTTAACCAGTGAAACTTATTGGGTCGTGGCCTTTATTATTCTACCGGTTGAATGTGCGCTAATTGGCTGAGTTCTTGCCAGGCATAATCCCAAAATGTGCGTACCTTTAGCGGCATTCTCTGTACGTTCTGAGCCACCAATTGCACCGGCATTGGCAAGGGTTCATAGGCCGGCAATAGACGCACCAGCGTACCCGCCGCCAAATCGTCCGCAACCTGGTACGACAACAGCCGGGCGATGCCTTTGCCTGCGCGCACCGCCAATAACTGCGTTTCAACCTCGTTAAGCAGCAAGCGCGGCGTCAAGCGCACCCGCTCGCCATTTTCCTGTGGGCCAAAGCGCCATTCACGCAGCGACGCCCGTTGGGTACCGACGATGGTGTCATGATCCGCCAGTTGCGCCGGTTCTTGAGGTTCCCCGCGCCGTGCCAAATAAGCCGGGCTGGCGACCGTAACCCTGGAGACCTGCCCCAGCCGCCGCGCCACCCGTGAAGAATCTTGCAGATGCCCGATGCGTATTGCCACATCCAGCCCTTCATCGATCAAGTCCAGATTGCGATCGTTGAGCACCAGCTCAATCTGCATCTGAGGATAGCGGTCGAGAAAGGCCATCACCACCGGTGCCACATGCTTGCGCCCAAACTGCACCGGCGATGTGATCCGCAACAGGCCCGTGAGCTGAGTATCCGCCGTGTCTAACACGGCAGCCTGATATTCATGCAGCAATACCTGTGCGCGTTCCATCAGGCGTAACCCCGCCTCGGTTGGTGCCAGCCGCCGGGTGGTGCGCTCAACCAACCGGGCGCCCAAGCGCTGCTCCAGTGAGGCAATGGCCCGGGTGATCGCCGGTGCGGAACGCCGTAGCTTGCGCCCGGCAGCGGCGAGGCTACCCTGCTGGATCACCGCAACAAAGATCGCCAGTTCGTCCAACCGATCCATAGATTGTTCCATAAAGTGAAATTATCAATTTCCACATTGCCGGATTTCGCTCGCTGTCTGCAAGAGTATGCTGATAATAATTGTTGAGGAGCCTTACCATGCAAAAACTGAAACTTTACGGTACCCCGCTTTCCGGCCATGTTCACCGTGTGGCGCTGCTATTGCGGATGCTTGATCTCCCGTATGAATTTATCGAGGCCGGGGCGGAGGTGCGTCAGAGCGAGCAGTTTCGCCGCCTGAACCCTTTTGGCCAGATCCCCGTACTGGAAGATGGCGCCCAGGTGCTGGCCGACAGTAATGCCATTCTGGTGTATCTGGTCAAATGCTACGCCCCGGACAGCCATTGGCTGCCGGAATCCCCCTTCGCGGCGGCTCAGGTGCAAGAATGGTTATCCAAAGCCGCCGGAGAAGTACGCTATGGGCCAGCGTCAAGCCGTTTGATCGCGCAATTCTCTGCGCCAGAGGATTATCAGAGTGCACTGGCGGTCGCCGCCCGTTTTCTGCCACAGATGGAACAGCATCTGACCGACCGTGAGTTTCTGGCAACTGATAATGCCACTATTGCCGATCTGGCCTGCTACAGCTATGTCGCGGTGGCCCCGGAGGGCGGCATTGCTCTGACCCCCTATCCCGCGATTCAACGCTGGGTGGCACGTATCGCTGCGCTGCCCGGTTTCTTCGCCATGCCAACGCTGCCGGAACCCGGCAAGAGGTAACGGATGAGCCAACCGGTGTTTCATCCCGACGAGCTGCGCGCCCAGACGTTAGCCGGGTTTGATCGGGTAAGTGGCGGCATTTACCCCAGCATGCCAGAGCAGCATCGCGCGTTTTTCGCTGCCCTGCCTTATCTGTTCGTCGCCACACTGGACAACCAAGATTGGCCAGTGGCAACACTGTTCTGCGGCCCGCCCGGTTTCCTGCGCACGCCGGACAACGGCCACCTGCGCATCAGCGCTCCTCGGCGAAGTGACGATCCCGCGCAGGCTGCGTTGGAAACGGGTAAAGCGGTGGGTGCGTTGGGGTTGGACTTCAGCAACCGGCGTCGTAACCGCGTCAACGGTATTATTGGACGCACCGACAAGAACCGTATTGAGATCGACGTCAGACAGAGTTTTGGTAACTGCCCGCAGTATATTCAGCGGCGTGAACTGTATCCGGTAAGCGGCTCACCTACGCCGATTGAACAGCTCCTGACATTGGACGCGTCCGCTGAAAGGTTAATCCGCCAGGCTGATACCTGTTTTGTCGCCAGTTGCGCCCACGCCACGCTGGCACAAGGTGGGGTCGATATCTCCCACCGCGGTGGTAAACCGGGTTTTATTTATTTGGCGGGTAATACCCTGTGGATACCCGATTTTCGTGGCAACCGGTATATGAATACGCTGGGTAATCTGCTTGCGGAGCCGCGTGCGGCATTGTTGTTTGTCGATTTTGAGCATGGGGATATTTTGCACCTGCAAGGGGAAACCCAAATTCTCTGGCAAACGGAAATTGGGCACGGCGTAGTGGGCGCTGAACGCTATTGGCGTTTCGATATACGCAGTGCATGGCGCTTTTCTCAGGCTCTGCCGTGGCGCGGCCGCAATCTGGAGTATTCACCGGCAACGCTGAATACCGGGGTATGGCCGGTATAAAAAACCCCGCTCTGGCGGGGTCGGTTGAGGTCGTTTAGACGCTGTGTTCTAAGGTCGAAGCCGCCTGATAAAGCTGGCGGAAATAATTCAAACGTTCAAAGAACAAACGGCTTTGAGACTCAGACATATTGCCGGCCACGTTCTCGGCGTCAATCTCCCGTCCCTGCCACTCCATCAATGCAATGCTTGAAGCCAAAAAATCCATATTACTGCCGCTATGGACTGCAAGGTGCCGATTCACTGAAGTCATCATTCTGCACACTCCTTTTATCCCCTTCGCCTTTCACGTTGCCGCGTTGGTGACTACAGCGTGAAATTCCCAGGGTATGGTCATTTCAAAAAGGGTCATAGACTTGCTAATGTCAGTATCGTCTCGAACGCGGGCATTTTTTGTACAGAAGGTGCTCAAGGCAGTAAATTGATTTCTTGCCACGGATGGGGCAAATGAAGCCGGGAAAGTTTGCTAGGGTAAAGGGTAGCCGTTTGGGATAGGTCACCCTGTGTTGAATTCTGAAAAAGGAAGATAACCGATGAGCAATCACTTCTCTGCCACCCTCAAAGATGCCTCACTGTTCCGCGAAGCCAACTATATCGATGGGCAATGGCTGCCGGTCAAAGATGACCAGAGTATCAAGATCCACAATCCCGCAACCGGTGAATTGATCGGCCAGGTACCGGCTTTGGGTGCCAGGGAAACAGCACGGGCGATTGCCGCCGCCAAGAAAGCCCAGCCAGCCTGGCGTGCGCTGACCGCCAAAGAACGCGCCGGTAAGCTGCGCCGCCTGTTTGAACTGATGATGGAAAATCAGGACGACCTGGCTCGTATCATGACCGCAGAACAGGGTAAACCGCTGGCCGAAAGCCGTGGTGAGATTGCCTATGCGGCGTCCTTTATTGAGTGGTTTGCCGAAGAAGGCAAACGCGTTTACGGCGATACCATCCCGCAACCCCAGCCCGGCCGCCGCATTATCGTGCAGAAAGAACCGATTGGGGTTTTCGCCGCCATTACACCCTGGAACTTTCCTGCTGCCATGATCACCCGCAAGGCCGGTCCCGGTTGGGCGGCAGGCTGCACCGGCGTGATCCGCCCTGCCAGCCAAACGCCATTCTCGGCACTGGCCATTGCGGTGCTGGCCGAACGCGCGGGGTTACCGGCGGGGGTCTGCAACGTGATTACCGGCCCAAGCCAGGCCATCGGTGCAGAGCTGACCGCCAACCCAGACGTGCGCAAGCTTTCGTTTACCGGCAGTACTGAGGTGGGCGCACAGTTGCTGGCACAGTGTGCGCCTACGATCAAAAAGACCAGTATGGAACTGGGTGGCAATGCGCCATTTATCGTGTTTGACGATGCCGATCTGGATGCCGCTGTCATCGGCGCCGTGGCCTCTAAATACCGTAATGCCGGCCAGACCTGCGTGTGCACCAACCGTTTCCTGGTACAGGACGGCATTTATGATGCCTTTGCTGAAAAGCTGAAAACCGCGGTAGAAAAACTGAAAGTCGGTAACGGCATGGACGATGGCGTGACCATCGGGCCCTTGATTAACTCCGCTGCCGTCGAAAAGGTCAGTGAACATATCGCTGACGCGGTGCAGCACGGCGCATCGGTTTTGTTGGGGGGAAAACCGCATGCCTTGGGCAAAAACTTCTTTTTGCCCACCATCCTGACCGACGTGCCGCGTCAGGCCAAAATCTTCCATGAAGAGACCTTTGGCCCGGTAGCGCCATTGATCCGCTTTGAATATGAAGCCGAGGCCATTGAGTTGGCCAACGATACGCCATTTGGCCTGGCATCATACTTCTACAGCCGTGATATTGGCCGCGTGATGCGCGTCGCAGAAGCTCTGGAATACGGTATCGTCGGCATCAATGAAGGGCTGATTTCTACCGAAGTCGCCCCCTTCGGCGGGGTCAAAAGCTCCGGCTTGGGGCGTGAAGGGTCAAAATACGGCATCGAGGACTATCTTGAGATTAAGTACCTGTGCCTCGGTGGGCTAGACAGCTAACCACCTGATGTGATGATACGGCCCGTATAATACGGGCCGCTAACGGACAATTTGTTTATGCCAGAAAAACAAACTCTCAAGATGTAATTATTTATTCAATGCAGAATAGTAACCGATACACTTAAAAAAAGTCACTTTCACCCGTGAATAAGCATTGATATAAATCCCCCGTCAAATGCAAAAAACATCCTTCATTCACAAACGTAATTTTACGTGCACATTTTTGGAGTCACACATGAAAAGTAAAATTATTTTATCATTGCTTTTTCTTCTAACATCCACATCAGCATTCTCCAAAGACCAAAAAACAGAATCGGCCAAAGTAGAACAGTTGGTTGAAAGCACCTCATCTTGGGATGGAACTCCGTATAAGAGTTACCCATCTGGTCAGCCTGATTTAAGGGTCATTAGGATGACAATACCTGCAAACACTGCCCTTCCTTGGCATACGCACCCGTATCCTAATACGGGGTATATACTAAAAGGACAGCTAACACTCGAAGATCGAGACTCAGGTAAAAAAATCACCTTTAACGCAGGCGAGGCATTCCCAGAGACAGTAGGTGGTGTGCATCGTGGTATTAGTGGAAACACAGAAACGGTGCTGATATTGACCTACTCTGGTGTTAAAGGCGTTCCGACCTTCAAATCAGAGCCAGGTGAAGTGGATGAGTATTGATGTATAAGTTTGTAACTTACTTAATGCAATGAGTGTCCTAGTATAATAGATTGATATTACCCCTCGTTTTTATTCTATTCTGCTAAGGGAGTCTACAATACAGGAATCAATCATATTATCTTAATTTTCTCTGGCTTACTGAAAAGAGTGAAATCCGTATTTAATTTTTAACTCTATAGGTCAATGGGATCTTCCGAGAAAAAATCCAATCATTGAGTGGGCAGTGGCCATTATTTTAAAGCCACTGCCCATGAATATTTTTGACGCAACCAGTAAAAGCGATAACACAAGTCACTCTGCCTGACAATTAATTACATATCCGTTATTTTACCCATGCAATATCATTAGCTGACACTCTCTGATATGAAATCATAAATTAAATCCGATTTATCATCGCTTTTACGCCAAACAAAAAACACATCATTAGTGTTAAGTTCAGGTATTTTAATTGTTTGAACATCATGCTTGCAGAGCGATTGTTTTTCTAAAATACTTTCAGGAACCAACGAAAAACCCAAGCCGGCACTTACACATGCGGTAATGACATCATAAGACTCCATTTCTAACACCATATTAGGCGTAATATGGTTGCTTGAGAGCCAATTTTCTATCTGATGACGATAACTACAGCTTTTTCTGAATGTATAAAGATCCAGCGTCTCCAGAAGACTCAGTGTGATTGTTTCAGGCAATGACGGTGGCACAATCAACACAAGACTTTCCTTAAACGCTAAAGAACTGGAAAGTAATGGGTGCTCTATTGGCCCATCGGATATAATTAAATCCAATGCTCCATCAAGAAGGTCTCTCTCCAGACTTAAGGAATTATCAGATCTTATGTTTAACTCAACCTTCGGGTGCTTGATTCGATGATTGACGATGTATGATGGCATGTGAGCCGAGAGTACGCCATCTAGAGCGCCTATAAAAAAAACCCCTCGCACTTCGGCATTTTTATTGAATAACTTTTTAATATCCATGGAACGTTCTAGCAAGTCTTTTGCATTGCGGTAAAGTATACGGCCCTGCGGCGTTATCAACAGGCGATTTTTTTCTCTATTAAACAGTTTGGTATCCAACTGATCCTCGAGTTGCTTCAGGCGTATAGTTATGTTGGATGGGACACAGTTCAGTTTTTTTGCAGCAGCAGCAATAGTCCCATTTTCAACAATGGCGCAGAATAAGCTTAACTGATGTAATTTCATTTCACCTCCCAACTCTATATTTATAATTACATGACATTAAAAACGAAATTAACAAAGCTGTGGCATTAGCCAGTCGGAATGTCTATTTATATTCCTCACGCAGCTAAGAAATTAATTGTAAACCAGAAAGACGCCAAAACCTCATTAATCCACTTGGAAACCGCATGCGTTTTTTAATGCAGACCGGCCAAAAATAGCAATATATTATTCTTGGCCAGTTTTCCGAAATCTTCTATTGCTGTAAGGCCGAAAGACGCTCTCGGGTCGCTGCATCCTTTGGAAAATAAACCACCAAACGCAATGAAGGGTTTTGATTAAGCGTAAATGTCTCATACGAGGTTTCAAGCATCGTTCCATCCGGATGAAACAGTGGCCGATAGCCGTTGGTTTTTTCTAATACACGATGCTGATTCCATAACATCCTGAACAAATCGCTTCGCTCATACAGTTCGGCATGCAAATCAAAAAGATACGGATCTTGGGGAAACAGTGCTATTGCAAAACGCAGCATAGCCGCTGTGTCCTCAGCCTTCTCACGCCAGGTGCCGTATCGGTTCCTTGCCTCTTTATCAAGAAAAACCACCCTGGCCAGATTCAACACTTTCACATCCGCAGCCGTGCCGGTAATAAGCTTTCTTGCCAAAAAGTTGGGGCTGATGATATCGAGCCTTGCATCCAGGAAATAAGCGGGCGTCAATACAAATGATTCAATATAGAATTGGAGCGTCTCAATGTCCGATTGTATCGCAGCAGAAGCCAGAGGCCGTTCACGATTAAACAATAAATACAGGTATTGCCGCTCTGATGCATCTAAACGTAACACATCTGCCAGCACCGAAAGCGTTTGCAATGACGGATTATTAACGCGCCCCTGTTCCAACTTGGTATAGTATTCAACGCTCAAACCAGCCGACTCAGCCAGTTCATCCCGACGTAATCCTTTGACCCTTCTCTTTTTCCCGTCATCCGCAATGCCAAGATCAGCAGGTTTCAGGTGACATCGCCTGCTGTAAAAGAAACTACGGATCTGTTCGGTCAACATATTCATACAACATCCTGTTCCGTTAGAGTCATTGTTATCATACTACGCCAAAAAATTATAAATATTTAATTAATTTCATCAAGGTCGAATTTTAATATAGGGAAAGATTCTCTTGATTTTCATAACAGAAACATAACCCTACCTAAATTAACCTTAATGTAATTAACAAAGTGGTACTAAAAAAGACTGTTTTAATCTTCACAAGAGCACTAATGTTATATCACTTGCCCCCTCTTAAAAAATCATTTTCACTCCGCCAAGGATTTAATATGTATCAGTTTAATCATTACACGGCTAAAGAATTAGCGCTAGCCTATCTTACAATTAGCGCTAGCCTATCTTACAGGGATAGACCACCGGCTCACACCGCATGAATTTTTGTTGGAATTAAAAAGGCAGGAGCAATGCTTCACCAAAATATTGAACGAACTACAAAACTCACCGCAAGCATAACCGGTTAATAAATATAAAAATATCTTACCTACACAGGTCATTGTAACAAGGTAGCTCTGTCAGAGACTGGTTCGGCACAGTTTACCGTTGCTATTATCGCTATCGAACCTCAAGAATAAGGTAGAACCTATGCCCAATTTTAATAAACGGATCCTTTTCATCACTTATAAAATAGGTGTGGAAAAGGATGAACTGCTTATTCCTCTACACCGTCTTACCGCCAAAGGCGCTGAGGTGGTACACGCAGCGGCAGACAGTTTATTCGTACAGACGTTTGTTAATGACACCGACAAAGATGAAGTCATTAATGCCGATCTGCCGCTTGACGACGGGATTAAAGCCAGCGACTTCGACGCATTGGTCATTCCAGGCGGCACGGTAAATGCCGACAACATTCGCATCGATAAACACGCCATAAGGTTGGTCAACGAATTCATCAACGCTGGCAAACCCGTAGCGGCCGTATGCCACGCGCCCTGGCTGTTAGTCGAGGCCGATCGTCTGAAAGGTAAGAAACTCACCTCTTACCACACGATGAAAACAGATTTGACCAATGCCGGTGCCAGTTGGATCGATGCTTCCGTGGTCCGCTCGGACGAGAATGGTTGGGTACTGATCACCTCAAGAAATCCGGGTGATTTGGAAGTGTTCGCCCTGACGATAGCAAAAGAACTGGGATTATAAGGAGTACAATGATGAACGACATCTCCCAAGCGAAAAATGCCGGCTCCGAACCTGGTTTTCTCACCAGAACCAGTACGGGTCTATTTAAAACTCAGGATTGGGACAACGCATCCCGTCTGCAGGTCACTGATTATATTGTCGAGCGCATCACCTTTGATAGCCAGGGTGTGGAAATTGTAGGCAATCTTTTTTCACCAGTAAAATCGGCTAACCGCACATCGGCCATCGCAGTCATGGGGCCTATCAGTTATGTGAAAGAGCAGGCTCCGCTGCAGTACGCCAGTCGTTTGGTCAAATATGGCTTCACCGTCCTGATCTTTGACCCACGGGGTTTTGGCGAATCCGCAGGTGAACCACGCGGTTACGACTGGGGCGTAAATAAAACCGAAGATTTAAATGCTGCGGTCGCTTATTTGTCACAGTTGGACAACGTTGATGAAGAACACATTTACGCACTCGGCATATGCCAGGGCGTGAACTGGACTATTGACGCGGTCAACGCCAATCCGCTAATCCGCGCCACCGCCCTGGTTGCTGGCCAGTATCTGGTGCCAGAAACATGGATGCTTTATCTGCAGTCGCAAGAGGCAATAGACACCCGGGTTGGCCTGGCGCTCAAGGCGAAAAAACGCTTCGAAGAAACGGGTGAGGTTGAGTATATCCCCGTGGTAAGCACCGAGGATAAATCCGCCTATCTCACCGCGGAGGCTATTTACAATTTCTATGCTCCTTGGGCGCAACATGATGTTTTGGCAAATCACCGAGGCCGGTGGGAAAACAAAATGACCCGCATGAGCGAAGCGGGTATCTGGGCTCGCGATAGCAGCGAAGCGATCGCCAGCCTGAACAAACCGGTTTTGATGGTTCATAGTGAGCGTGCGGCCAGCGGTGAACATATTCCACGCCGCCTGTTCGACAGCATCGGCAGCAGCACCAAGCAGTTGGTCTGGTTTGGTGGCAGAAACCAACTTCAGTTTTATCAGGATCCCTTGACCGTCGACGCCGCAGTTCCTCATATCTCGAATTTTTTCAGCAAGTTTTAATTAATCATCGGCGGTATTCGTCATCGGATGAATACCGCTAACAAAGAGCTAAACTATGACCTCCAGAAATATATCAAATCATCCTATCCTCTCATCTCTGAACAGGCTCTATCAGGAAACGAAAAGGCTACAGCAGAAAAGAGGAAATTGGTCGTACGTCTTCGAAGATGCAACAGGATTGTATAATACTGTCAGTAAACTACAGCCTTCACGCATACTTGAATTCGGTACGGCCATTGGATTCACCTCTTGTGTGATGGCGTTGTCGTCACCCAAGGCCATTATCGATACGATTGACCTTGATGAGGTTAATATCACTCTTGCACGACATAATTTCAATTTCCAGGGCCTCTCCGAGAAGATAACCACGCATCAAGGTGATTTTGATAATGTTATAGATAGACTGGGAAAAGATTATGACTTTGTCTTCTTTGACGGGTTTGCGCCTGAGTTTGGTCTGCTCGAAAAGATATATCAGCATTTGATACCACAGGGTGTTTTTGCCTGCTCCAATCTGTCGCTCTGTCATGACAGTAATGTGACCCACTTCTTGGGCAACGCTGCGATATGGCAAGAACTTCCCTCTATCGAGCAGGCCAACACGAGAATATTTAGAAAGCATCCATCCGTTCACGAAAAATAATGTCGGGCCATTTTAAGCACTGACCAAAATGGCCTATTTATGATTCTGTAAGGAACCACCTCCCCTTTGATCGGCGAAAGGGAATTCAACCCATTACCACCTTCAACTCCCAGAGCTGTCTCTTATTCGCCATCATCTAAATCAGGTAAGGACTTATAGCCTTTCTTTTCCACGCACCGCTGAGGCAGTTTCCGAATATATTTCATTATGATTGTCACAGCTCTATTTCTGATACTGTGCGTCACTGACCTTTTCCATCCAGTCAACCGGGCTGCCGTTAAGTGACTCAGCGATTGCAATATGGGTCATGGCAGTATCCGGTGTCGCGCCGTGCCAGTGTTTGACGTCTTCCGGGATCCAAACAATATCGCCCTGATTCATTTCCTGGATCTCGTCGCCCCATACCTGGATCCAGCCTCGCCCTTGGGTAACAATCAGCGTTTGTCCAAGTGGATGCGTGTGCCAGGCGGTACGTGCTCCTGGCTCAAAGGTCACGGTCGCGCCGCCGATGCGGGCCGGTGCGCTGCCGGTAAATGGCGCGTCAATGCGCACTTTGCCGGTGAAATAATCCTCTGGACCTGGACGAGAAGGTTGGGAACCGCTGCGTTGAATTTTCACGTATTTCTCCATTTCGGTAAAAGCTGCCGACGCTAACATATACCCTAAATAATTCGGGTTGCAGGCAGGAAGGCGGCAACTGAGTGAGTCCCGATGAACTTACCCAGTGAGAAAGGCAGCCAACACACCTGCAGCTTGAAGCATGACGGGCATGGACAGAATAATTGTAGAAGCTGCGCGTCATTTCACCGGATAACGCCTAAAGCGGGATGAAATGCGCAAGGACCTATGGTTTGAAACCTCAGCCGTCGGCAGCACACTGCGGCCTTCGCCCTACGGGTAGACGCGCCAACCCTGAATTCCCCGCTGCAAACACCTGCGGCAGGGGGCCACTTTCAACGCCCGACGTACTGTTGCAAATGTGCAGGATAACGGGCGCCCTGCACCTCAATGGCGGCAAGTGCCCCCTCGATGCTGCGCAGTTCATCCACGTTCAACGTTATCGCCACTGCACCCAGGTTCTCTTGCAGGCGATGCTGCTTGGTGGTCCCTGGAATAGGAACAATCCACGGATGTTGCGCCAGCAACCAGGCCAACGCAATTTGGGCTGAAGTTACCCCTTTTTGCTGCGCGATTTGCCCCAGGACATCCACCAGCCCCTGGTTAGCTTTACGTGCCTCCGCGCTGAAACGCGGCACAATATTGCGGAAGTCAGCGCTGTCAAAGGCAGTATTTTCATTAATCGCCCCGGTCAGGAAACCTTTCCCCAGCGGGCTAAAGGGCACAAAACCGATGCCCAACTCGTGCAGCGTCGGTAAGATTTCTTGCTCCGGCTCGCGCCACCACAGCGAATATTCACTTTGCAATGCCGTCACCGGCTGTACGGCATGGGCACGGCGAATGGTTTGCGCCCCGGCCTCTGACAAACCAAAATGCTTCACTTTCCCTTCCTGGATCAAGGTCTTCACAGTACCGGCAACGTCTTCAATCGGGACGTTGGGATCGACCCGATGCTGGTAAAGCAGATCGATCGTTTCAATATTCAGACGTTTCAGTGACCCTTCCACCGCCTGACGGATATGCTCCGGCCGGCTATTGAGCACCTGTTTGCCATCCGGCTGGGGCAGTTCAAAACCAAATTTGGTGGCGATCACGACGCGATCACGCACCGGAGCCAACGCTTCGCCGACCAGTGTCTCATTGGTGAAGGGCCCATACACTTCAGCGGTATCGAAAAAGGTCACGCCCTGATCCACTGCCGCACGAATCAACGCGATCCCCTGCTGTTTATCCGTTGCCGGGCCATAGCCAAAACTCAGCCCCATGCAGCCTAAACCCAACGCCGAGACGTCTAAACCACTGCTACCCAGTTTACGTTTTTGCATTTTTGCCTCCAAAAGTGTCACGCTGGCCACCGCTCACGCCGCGGCAAACAAAGTGTGATTACTGTAGGAGGACGGTCGGCAAATGACTATGGGTTAACTGTGCTTGAGCCTATGAGCTGCATTCATAAAACCAACAAATAATCGCAAAAACAGCACAAGGTATGTAACTAAAGAGTAACAGTTAGAGTAACCTAGCCGCGCTTCAGGCGGTGCTGACTCATCCGTTTAAGGGCGTTGTCGAGCGCTGTGCCTGATTCAGTCTTGTTTTGGTTTTAACCTCGATTTTAGAATTTCTTCAATCATCCAAAACTGTCCTCTCCATTTTTGCTGTCAGTGCCGATTGGCGTTGGTGATGAGAGAGGTTGCCGAACATACGGGACGGATTTTTAGGGAGAAACCGCGTGTTTTTTTGGATATGGCTTAATCTCTAAATCGGGGACTTTTCATTTTGGTAAGGATAATACTATGCAAAATAAAGCATCATTGTCGCCGCTCATCATCATCACGGCGCTGTTTGCCGCGTTGAGTGGGCTCTATCTGCTGGGAGGCGGCATCTGGCTGGCCAAACTCGGCGGTTCACTGTACTACATCATCGCCGGCCTGGTTTTGCTGGTTACCGCTTGGCTGCTGGCTCGTCGCCGCGCCACCGCACTGCTGCTGTATGCCGTGTTTTTACTCGGCACCACAATTTGGGCACTGTGGGAGGTCGGCCCGGACTTCTGGGCGCTGACGCCACGCCTGGACGTCACCTTCTTCTTCGGCCTGTGGCTGGTGTTACCGTTTATCTATCACAAGCTAATCGCGAACGGCAAATTGGCCTACAGCGCTCTGAGCATTGCGCTGGTGTTCACCGTCGCGGTACTGGCCTATGCCGTATTTAACGATCCGCAAGAGATCAACGGCACCCTTGAGCCTGCGCAGGTGAAAGCAGAATCCCAGGCGTCTGACGCCGATTGGCCTGCCTATGGCCGGACGCAGGAAGGTACGCGTTATTCCCCTCTGAGCCAGATCAACGACAAAAACGTAGGCCAGCTCAAAGAAGCCTGGACCTTCCAAACCGGCGATCTGAAAACCGCTAACGATCCAGGGGAAATCACCAACGAAGTCACCCCGATTAAAATCCGCGATACGCTCTACCTGTGTACACCTCACCAGAAGCTGTTTGCACTGGATGCGGCCACCGGTAAGCAGAAGTGGAAATTTGATCCTCAGTTGAACTTCAACCCGACCTTCCAGCACATCACCTGTCGCGGTGTTTCTTATCATGAAACCACCGCAGCAGCAGGTTCAGCAACTGATGCTTCACCGGCAATGTGCGCACGACGCATTTTCCTGCCAGTGAACGACGGGCGCCTGTTTGCCCTGGATGCCGAAACCGGTAAGCCTTGTGCCGACTTCGCCAATAACGGCGAGCTCAACCTGCAAAGCAATATGCCGTATGCGACGCCAGGCCATTATGAGCCGACGTCTCCGCCCGTGATCACCGACAAGGTGATCGTGGTCAGCGGTGCCGTAACCGACAACTATTCAACCCGCGAGCCGTCCGGCGTGATCCGCGGATTTGACGTCAACAGCGGCAAACTGCTGTGGGCATTTGATCCGGGTGCCAAAGACCCTAACGCGATTCCAGCAGACGAGCATCACTTTACCCCGAACTCACCTAACTCATGGGCACCTGCTGCTTATGATGCCAAGCTGGATATTGTCTACCTGCCAATGGGCGTAGCAACACCGGACATCTGGGGCGGTAACCGCACACCAGAGATGGAACGCTATGCCAGTGGCCTGCTGGCGCTGAATGCCTCAACCGGCAAACTGGTCTGGTTCTATCAAACCGTGCACCACGATCTGTGGGATATGGACGTACCGGCCCAGCCAACGCTGGCGGATATTACCGACAAGAGCGGCAATAAGGTGCCGGTCATCTACGTACCGACCAAAACCGGTAATATCTTCGTACTGAACCGCACCAACGGTGAACTGGTGGTACCGGCCCCCGAAAAACCAGTGCCACAAGGCCCGGCCAAGGGCGACCGTTTGTCACCCACTCAGCCTTTCTCTGAGCTGACCTTCCGCCCTGAGAAAAAACTGACTGGCGCGGACATGTGGGGGGCGACCATTTACGACCAACTGGTTTGCCGCGTGATGTTCCACAGCCTGCGTTATGAGGGCACTTTCACACCGCCTTCAGAACAAGGTACGTTGGTATTCCCAGGTAACCTCGGCATGTTCGAATGGGGCGGTTTGTCTGTCGATACCGATCGTCAGGTCGCGATTGCCAACCCTATCGCACTGCCATTTGTGTCAAAACTGATCCCGCGTGGCCCAGGCAACCCCATTGAACCGCCAGCCGGCGACAAGGGCGGCAGCGGCACTGAGGCAGGCGTTCAACCACAGTATGGCGTGCCGTTCGGCGTCACATTGAATCCGTTCCTGTCACCGTTTGGCCTGCCGTGCAAACAGCCAGCCTGGGGATATATTTCTGCTGTAGACCTGAAGACCAACGACATCGTGTGGAAAAAGCGCATCGGTACCGTGCGCGACAGCTCTCCGCTGCCGCTGCCGTTCAAGATGGGTATGCCAATGTTGGGTGGCCCTGTCTCTACCGCAGGTAACCTGTTCTTTATTGGCGCGACAGCAGACAACTACCTGCGCGCTTTCAGCGTGACCAACGGTGAAAAACTGTGGGAAGCGCGGTTGCCGGCCGGTGGCCAGGCAACGCCAATGACGTATGAGGTTAATGGTAAGCAATACGTGGTCATTTCCGCAGGCGGTCATGGCTCGTTCGGCACCAAGCTGGGTGACTATATCGTCGCTTATGCCTTGCCTGATGCGAAATAATCGTCGACAGTAGTTCTATCACGGAGCACGCCGCCAGGCGTGCTCCGTCACCGTAAACATCCCCCAACGCATTTCCTTTCCGGCGTAACCCTCTGCAATAAAATTTCACTCTATATATTGATAATGATTATCATTCGCAATATTATGGTTCCGTTGGCCTCGGCAGTGGCCGACAATCATCTCTACATTACAGGCAGTAGACGGGTGGCCGCCCTCGGGCGGCCCCATTCGGAGGCACATGATCGAACACAGCAGTCGGCAACCACTCAACGTCACACCAGCACAAGTGACGCACATCCACCACAGCATGGAGAATACCCTATGAGCCAACAGCCACTGACCGCCATGCTGATGCTGGTTTATGTGCTGCTGATGGTGCCGGCACTGTTCGCAATCGACAACCGCTTGAGCACAAGCCGCTGGAGCCAGAGTCGTCTTATGCGCAAGACGGTACAAACCGGTTTTATCATTGCTCTGACGCTGCTGTTTTTCAGCATCATGACGTTATTGTATTGATTAAGGCTAACTTACCGCCACGGGCAACGCCCCCTCTTCCTTCACCACCACCACTCTGCTACTCAAGGTAAAGGCTGAAATTAGCGTAAACAGCAATGCGATGCAGCCGAGGATCAGATACGAGGTTTTAAAACCGTAATTAACGTACATCAGACCCGCGGCATAGGACATGCCGATGGCCGAAAGTTGCTTGAAGAAGCAAAAACCCCACAGATAAATCGATGCCGAGAGGTTAACGTTAAACTGTGTCGTGATGTATTTGAAAATACCCACCAACAGGAAGGGAACCTCAAACATATGCAGGGTTTTGAGGAAAATCACCGCCGTCACCGAATCCGCCTGGGACGAACCGATAATCCGCACAGACATTATCACCCCGGCTATCAGCAACGCATTCTTGCCGCCAATGCGGTTGATGATCAAGGGGGCAAAAAACATGATAAAGGCATTAAGAAATTCGCCCAAGGTGGTTACATAGCCAAACGCCTGAGTCCCCGCGTGGCGATCGCTGAAAAACGATGTGAAGAAGTTGGCGAACTGTTGATCAAACACGTCATACACACAGGCTACCCCGACGATATACATCACGAGGCACCAGAACTTACGCATCTTCAGCAGGCTCAGCGCCGCTTTTAATTTGATGGGTTTGTTGTTCAACGCCAAACCCTCTGCGACCGCCAGCGTGTTGCCCTGCTCGGGTTTAAACAAATAAAGCAGACCGGCCAACACCAGCGCAAAGCTCGACGCCAACCAAAACGCAAACTGATTGTTAATCGTGAACATATAGCCGACGATCGACGCGCAAATCGCCCAGCCGATGCAGCCAAATAAGCGTGCGCGGCCATACTCAAATTGGCTGCGCCGGCTCACTTTCTCGATATAGGCTTCAATCGCCGGCGATCCTCCGCTGCAGACCAATCCCAGGTAAATACCGCACAACACCGCCCCCAGCACAAAATTGGTTTGCAGCAGCGGCGAGAACACGTAGATAAACAACGGTGCCAGAAACAGCAGCAGAAAGATGATCATCCACAACAGATGTTTTTTCAGGCCAAACTTGTCGGTGACAAAACCAAAAATGGGTTGGAATACCAGGGCAAACAGCGCCATACAGGCGAACACCAGTCCGGTTTGCTGTTGATCGAGCTGGTTAACGTCATGCAACCAAATCGGAAAGAACGGCAGCACCGCCCCCATGATAAAGAAATAGAAAAAACAGAAGGCACCAAAGATCCAAAAGTTCTTGTTTTTCAAATAAAACATGGCTCACCATCCCATTTATGACGGCGCAGGAAGCCCTGCGCCTTGTGCGTTTTGAGGAGGTAATACGGGGTAGTTCAGCGATCAGTGGTAAGCGGGTAGCCAATTGCCGTGGGCTTCAATCAGCTCATCGCAAAGTTTACGAATATCATCAATCGACAGCTCGGCAGAAGTGTGTGGATCCAGCAGTGCTGCATGGTAAATCGCCTCACGTTTATGCGTCACCGCAGCTTCGATCGTCAACAGTTGGGTATTGATATTGGTGCGGTTGAGCGCGGCCAGTTGCTCCGGTAAATGACCGACGTAGCATGGCGTGACCCCCTGCCCATCGACCAGGCAAGGCACTTCGACACAGGCCTCTGCCGGTAAATTGGTAATCAAACCGGTATTAAGCACATTGCCGCCAATCTTGTAAGGGCGATCGGTTTCCATTGCTTCAATGATGTAAGAGGCATACTCATGGGTACGCGTGTGAGTTAGGTTGGCGTCATGGGTCAGCGCCAGCTTACGTTGCTGCCATTGTTCGATCTGCTCAATACAGCGGCGCGGGTACTCGTCGAGAGGAATGTTAAAGCGCTCAATCAGTTCTGGGTAATGGCGTTTAATCCAATAGGGCATGTACTCCGCGTTATGCTCGGAAGATTCGGTAACGTAATAGCCGAAGGTTTTCATGATTTCATGGCGCACCATATCATCATGCTTGCCCTGTAACGCATTGGCGCGACGTTTAATTTCTGGGTACAAATCCTCGCCGTGGCGACGAACATCCAGCAGCCATGCCATATGGTTAATGCCCGCGATGTGGAACTGCACATCATCGGTCGGCATATCCACGCTTTTCAGCAGCGTTTCCGCGCAAACCTGCACGCTGTGACACAAGCCCACCGTTTTCACACCCGTATGACGCAGCATGGCACCAGTTAAAGACGCCATCGGGTTGGTGTAGTTCAGCAACCAGGCATCTGGACAAACCGCTTCAATATCCCGAGCAAAATCAAACATGACCGGAATGGTGCGCAGTGCGCGGAAGATCCCACCTATTCCCAGGGTATCGGCAATGGTCTGCTGCAAGCCGTACTTTCTCGCAATGGTAAAGTCGGTGATCGTGCAAGGATCATAACCACCGACCTGAATGGCATTCACCACATAGTTGGCATTTTTCAAGGCCGTACGGCGATTTTCAACCCCGAGATAAGGAGTGATCTTCGCCCTGCCGCCATTAATATTGCGATTGATATTGTTCAGCATAGCGAATGATTCGCTAAGGCGCGCACTGTCAATGTCATACAGCGCAATGTCCACTTCCTTCAATGCCGGCGTCGCCATGATGTCGCCGAGTACGTTCTTGGCGAAGATGGTGCTGCCTGCGCCCATAAATGTCACTTTAATCATCGTATTTCTCCGCTGCACGTGTTTTCGATAGGCTGAAATTACCCTGCAACACCTGAACGATATATGGATAAATGTGACCGTGTTATGGCGAAAAATGACGCACCGCAAAAACTGTGAGCCAGGTCTGGATCTGGAGCGCATTTCACTGGGTTGCCGCAACGACACTGCTACAGTGGGGAAAAAACAGGAGCCATAGCGGATGCACAAGAGTTTTACGTTGAGTCGCACTGACAACATCGAACTGAATCTGTACCAGTATGGTGAGGAAAATTGTGACAAGGGGCACAGCTTTGGGCCTGCGGTACGCCAGCACTATTTATTTCATTATGTGATAAGTGGCACCGGTGTACTGAGCACTGAATACGGCTCATTTCCCGTGGTTGCCGGCGAAGGTTTTTTGATCCACCCGCACGACGTAACCACCTATCGCGCCGACAAAAAAGATCCCTGGCACTACATGTGGCTGGAGGTCGACGGGCTGGTTGCCGGCAAAATTTTTGAAGAGTGCCGCCTGAGCCGCCAATTTCCGATCTATCACCCGCGTCAAAGTGAAGACTCCTTACTGGCACTGCGTTATCTGCGACAACTGGTTAGTCATGGCGATGAACACAGGCTAAAGACGCTCGGCCTGAGCTACCTGTTTTTTTCTGCGCTGATCGATAACGCACTGCAAGGCGGCGGCGAGCTCCCAAGCGACAAACTGCAGCACCTGCATAAGGCGGTTAAACTCATTGAAAACCGCTACCATGAACAGCTTACCATTGAACGCTTGGCCGCCTACTGCAACATCAACCGCAGTTACCTGTGTCGGCTGTTTAAAAACGCTTACGGTATCGGGCCAAAGGCGTATTTACTTAACTTCCGCATGAATATCGCCGCCAGCCTGCTGCGTAATAGCCAGACGGCAATCAAAGTGGTGGGAATTTCTGTCGGTTATGAAAATCAACTGCACTTTTCCAAAGCCTTCAAGCAGGTTCACGGCGTGTCACCGGCCAAATGGCGGCAGGACAATAATCAGCCAGGGCCGACTGACAGCTAAGGGTCACTTCACGACGGTTTTTTCTTCAGTGACGCCCGGTTTTATGCGCGGATACTTCCACAACCAGCGCCCACTGACCATACGCCAGTAGAACAACGCACCGCGTACCGCCCAATCCATAAACATCCCCAACCAGACGCCAACAACGCCCATGCCCAACATAATGCCCAGCGTATAACCGGCAACCACACGGCAGCCCCACATGCCCAACATGGACACCCACATGGCAAAACGGGCATCGCGCGCCCCTTTCAAACCGGCGGGCAATACCCACGAAGCCGCCCAGATAGGCATAAAGGCAGCGTTAAGCCAGAGCAATACCTTTACCACCTCCTTCACGTCATCTTGTTGTGTATAAAACGAGGCGAATATCCCCGCCAAAGGTGCCGTGCCCCAGGCGATCACCGTTAACCCAATCGTCGCCAGCCAGAAAATGTGACGCAGTTGCCTTTCCGCTTGAGCTATCTGCCCTTTCCCCAGGCGTTTTCCCACAATAATGGTCGACGCCGACCCCAGGGCATTGCCCGGCAGGTTGATCAACGAGGCGACAGAGAAAGCGATAAAATTGCCGGCGATCACGTTGGTACCCATACCGGCGACAAACATTTGAGTCAGTAACTTGCCCCCGTTAAACAACACCGACTCGATGCTGGCAGGAATACCGATCCCCAACACCTCCCAGAGGATATTGAGTTTTAAGGGGGTAAAGTAACTTTTCAGTGTGATGTGCAGCGCCGGGTTAAAACCGATCATCAGGACGTAAATAATCGCAATAGCGCCAAGATAACGGGAGATGGTCAGCCCTAACCCCGCGCCGATAAAGCCTAGGCCGTGCCAGCCCAGCATGCCGTAAATCAGTATGCTGCTGATGATAATATTCAGGATATTCATGCCGCCGTTAATCAGCAGCGGGATTTTGGTATTCCCGGCACCACGCAGCGCACCGCTGCCAATCAGTGCAATGGCCGCAGCGGGATAACTCCATACCGTCGTTTGTAGATAAGACAGTGCCAGCGCCTTTACCTCTGGCGTGGCGGCACCGGCGATCACATCAATAATCTGCTCGCCCGCCAAATGAATCCCCGCAGCCAACCCCAAGGCAACCAGGGTCATCAACACCAGCGATTGACGTGCCGCCGCGCGCGCTCTTCTACGATCCCGCTTGCCAAGGCTGAAGGCCACTACCACCGTCGTCCCCAGGTCCACTGCGGCAAAGAACGAGATAATCACCATGTTGAAGCTGTCGGCCAGCCCCACCCCGGCCATCGCCTCCTTGCCGATCCAACTCACCAGAAAGGTGCTTAATACCCCCATCAGCAGGACACAGGCGTTCTCCATAAAGATCGGCACCGCCAGCGGCGTGATCTCACGCCAAAACAGCACGCGGTAGCTTTTCCGTTTGCCATACCAGGGGGTGTTTTCTACGCGCTGACGCAGGGCGACATATGGGTTCAAGATCGGCTCATGAGATAAAAGTGAAACAACATTTCAAATAATGAGCGACAGATCGTTATCCTGCAAAGAATTTTTTGAGAATGCGCCAAGAATTGGGAATAGGCTGATACGCAGCACGCCACACCGGCATGCATCAGGCACGCACTACTCCATATAGTCCTCCTGATCGGACTTCGCTGCGGCAATAAAGTTTGCGGTGCGATTCTCCATCACAGTGCATTTATCCGTCAGCAACTGACGATCCTCCAGCACAGCCAGATAACGTGCCTGGGCCATTGCCGGTAATTGCTGATAGCCCGCTGCATGGGTATCCCAGCCGCGATGCTCCGCTACCCGCATCGCTGTACGTTGTAATTTTACATCGTCAGGAATGTCCGAACGGTGGCAATTTTGTCGCAGGAAATGGCTACCGGCCAGCATCGTAGAAAGCTGATCCAACTGCGCTTGCAGCGGTGGCACCGGTTTATGCGCCTTTTGCTGGCAACCGGCGATCAATAACAATGCCGCAGCGCCAACCATTGATGTGCGTAACAGTGCAAACATAGTGATTACCCGCAAAAAAAGTGATGATTAAATGATAGTAGGTGAGCCATAAAATACTGCAAGGCAATGGGCGGGCATTATTTCTGAGGCGTTATGGGGGCACAGGTTGGTACGGCACCTGCGGGATACTGGTTGAAAAAACAGTATTCTGCGTGCCATGATGGCACAACATCAAGGAGGTGGAATGAAAACCGTAGAAATTCTGTTGTATAGCCTACAAACAGGCACTGGCGAGGCATTTCATCAAATCATGCATGAGATAAGTGTGCCGTTGCACCGGACCTGCGGCATGGATGTTGTTCGTTATGGTCAATCCTTGCATGATCCGGATAGCTATTATTTAATCCGGGCCTACGATAACGCAGAACATCTCGAAACCAGCCAAAGTGCCTTCTATGCCAGCGATGCCTGGCGTTCAGGCCCCCGAGAATCCATCATTGCACTCATCGCCTCCAGCATAAAATCCGTCATTGCGCTGGATAACGCCGCCCTTGGGGCATTAAGGCAAGCTGACTTATGAACAACGCCAATGCGATGCGTTATTTTTTAGCCATTTGCTTAATCATTGCGACAATTAATCATCTTGTTGCCGCCCTGAAATTTGGTTTTCTCTGGGATTATGGCTATGGCGAACAGGCATTCCTCGCCAGCCGTTTATTTTGGGGCAGTCTGACATTCCTTGACCCACTCGCGGCTTATCTTCTCATTGCCAAGCCCAAGGCCGGCATCGCCAGCACCTTAGCCATCATTACCGTTGATGTCTTGCACAATGGCTATTACGTTTACCTTAATCACCAATGGTTCGAGCCTTTCTTTATCTTCCAATGTGCCTTTTTGGTTATCAGCTATCTCTTTGCCGTCAGAATAAAAAGAAAGGGTTTTGTTCAGGCAAGGCAATAAGCAGCGCCGCCCTGGGCAGCAGCAGTGATTTTTGATCGCGATGGGGCATGTGAGGCGTGGATCACAGACAAAATCGTCTGTAAGTGATTGAATAATGGCGGAGAGAGGGGGATTTGAACCCCCGGTAGAGTTGCCCCTACTCCAGTTTTCGAGACTGGTCCGTTCAGCCGCTCCGGCATCTCTCCTTCAAGTGCTTGCTATCATGCCCCTTTTTGCGGCATTTTTACAGAGTTAGCCTCCAGCCTAATGTTCAAGTGAAGACTTTGCGAGCAACGCGATGATTAAATGGCCGTGGAAAACGCATCAACCGCAGGCGGAAACGCTTGCCCAGTGGCAAGACGCGCTGGCAATTCCCCTGCTCTCTCCGCTGGATGAGCGGGAACAACAACGGCTGGTTGCCGTTGCCGGGCAGATTTTGCAGCAAAAACGCATTGTTCCGTTACAGGGGCTGGTGCTGACGCCGCAAATGCAGGCGCGCATTGCCCTGCTGTTCGCGTTGCCGGTAATGGAGTTGGGTGCCGAATGCCTTGACGGTTTCAATGAGATTTTGCTCTACCCAACCCCTTTTGTGGTGGAAGATGAATGGCAGGATGATTTCGGCCTGGTGCATTCCGGGCCCGTAGTACAATCTGGCCAGAGCTGGGAACAGGGGCCGATCGTACTCAATTGGCAAGACGTGCAAGACTCTTTCGATCTCTCCGGTTTTAACCTGGTGATCCACGAGGCGGTGCACAAACTGGATATGCGCAATGGCGGCAGCGCTACGGGGGTCCCCCCTATTCCGCTACGCGACATTGCCGCCTGGGAACATGACCTGCACGCTGCGATGGAAAACCTTCAGGACGAGATCGACATGGTCGGCGAAGACGCCGCCAGCATGGATGCCTACGCCGCGACCGATCCGGCCGAGTGCTTTGCCGTGCTGTCAGAGTATTTTTTCAGCGCTCCCGAACTGCTGGCCAACCGTTTTCCCGCGCTATACCAGCATTTCTGCCGCTTCTATAAACAAGATACGCTCGCGCGTTTGCAACGCTGGCAAGCTGAGGGCGGCACAGAACTGCTATAACCACGTCCGAATTGCTCAGATGCTGAGCAGTCGCGCCGAATCGGTGAATTTAGCGTTGACACACTCTGGGCGGCTGGATATGATGCGCCCCGTTCAGACAATTCCTCTGTAGTTCAGTCGGTAGAACGGCGGACTGTTAATCCGTATGTCACTGGTTCGAGTCCAGTCAGAGGAGCCATATTAGAAAAGCCCGCTTAAGGAAACTTAAGCGGGCTTTTTGCATTCATACGTAAAATTATTACCTGTAATTTATCTTCCCTTCCCCCTCACAAGACAATTGTCTCATCAATGCGTAAGACTAGACCGCCTTATTTATTTCTATCCGTACCGTAGCAAATTGTTACATATTAAAAATGCTGTTCCAGAGACTATTCTCATTTATAAAAAATCGTCTGAACTGATAATAACCGAAATAAGTAATCGACGGGAAATATAGGATGAACAACGAAACAGACTGGAACCTTCGGCGTAAAGTTTGGATAGCAATATTTACATTTTGTAGCATATTTTGGTTGGGCGTTATTTTATTAGTTCTTTGGCTGTTATGAATATAAAAAACCGGACAGGGAAATTAAACCCACCAGAAATACCTGGCGACTGGGGGTTGACAGATGCGCAGAGAAAATTCATTGAAGATATCTTTGATACCTTAGATACCTCACCGTTAAATGATATATCCGAAGAAGACTTGCAGCACGCGCGACAGCCTAAAAAGCTATCCGATAGCTCACCCTTTGGATAAAATATTTCTCACTGGTAGTTGAATAATGAAGCGCATACCTCCTTCAGGATGAATATTAACTACCAAATGCCCATCATGCAGTTCACAAATTGCTCTGGCAATTGACAGACCCAGCCCACTACCGCCGAAATTGCGTGCTCTTGAGCTGTCCGCTCTGGAGAAACGCTCAAACATCAGCGGTATAAACTCATGACTCACCCCAGGCCCATGATCGCGAAAAGTGATAGCGATATGATCCTGATAATCACGCAGAGTGATATCCAATACCTTACCTTCAGTGGCGTAGTTCAGCGCATTGTCCATCAGAATAGTGAATACCTGCCCCATCCGGAAGGGATCAATCAGGACAATCAAAGGTGAACAAGCCGAGATGTTAAAAGAAAAATCCGCCACATCAAGACGAAGCTGTAGCCAGGCTTCCTTTTCCCGTAACAGCTCAATGACATCGACCGGTGACTTATCCAAAGTCAGCTGCCGCGCTTGGGCAAGAGACAAAAGATGCAAATCATCAATCAACCGATTCAAATGCGTGAGTTGATTCATGATCATCGTAAGATGATGCTTTTCAGGGGGAAAAACGCCATCAATGACCCCGTGGAGCCGTCCCATGGCGGCAGTTAATGGAGCACGAAGTTCGTGTGCCATCGCGGCATGGGAGGTTTTTAGCTCACGATCGAAAGCTGAAAGACGGCCTGTCATGGTATTGAAGTCCGTAGTCAGCTTGATAAGTTCCGCCGGTGCATTTTTGGTTAACCCGGCCCGAGCCGTGAACTTGCCCCTGGATACTGCACGGGCTGCCATAGCCAAACGCGTAAATTGCTCTGACAGCGGCCTGGCGGTATACAGCCCCAGAATGATGATAAATGGGACGATAACGCAGGCGTAAAGCGTCAGCAGCTTCCAGTCAATCGCAAAGGAGAAAGGGCTGGAAAAATCGACGCCATACCATTCATCAACAATTCCATGAAAGCGTTGCAGGTTGCTTTCCGGATTTTTAACCAAGGCCAGGAACTCTTTCCTGACAGCGTCCGGCATCGATCGCACCACAAAAAAATTCAGATAGGTGTACCACGACCACATACATCCGGCGATAAGTGCAAGAGTACCTATCGCCACCAGCAGGATACGTACCGTGATCCAATGCCACAACGAAACACCTTTTTCAGGCTTACCCATAGCAAACCATACCCTTATTCAAAACCGCTAACTGCAGGTCGGATGCCCTACAGTACCCGGAACTTAGCGATGCTTTTCAGGCTAGTATAGCCTTGTTGCATGACTCTGATCGGCTAGGGAAACGTAAGCCCCCTTACCCTTTTGTATCTAATAACGCATTGTTGAAAAACATCCCGCACTGAAGTTCAACAAATGAACCGAGTGACTTATTCCCAACTTAAAATAGGCATTGCGTTTATGATTTGAGATAGTTTTAATACTCAGCTGCATTTTTCTGGAAATCGTCACCGGGGACAGGCCAATCATCAAATCCCTCATCACCGTTTTCTCTCTGCGGGTAAGTGAATTCAATTTATCGACCCATCGCATGCTGTTTTCCATAACCAAAAGTCGCTGGCTCCAGTCGCTGAGCTGTTTGTTTTTTCTTATCCCCAATCCCACCAGCCGTTCCACCTCGAACAATGTGTCGCGCTTATGAATTAGCGTATAAGGAAAGGAAAGGTGCAGTACCCTTGTCAGACATCCGGTATCTCCCAGCATGATGATTCCACGAGCCCTTGGGTTTCTAGTGTAAAATTTTGTAATAAGGTCAACCTCATAGGCCTGTGAAATAACCTCCCCGCTTAAATAAAAAAACACCACGGAAGTTAAACGGTTATTTTTCACATGGTAATCCAATGTTTTAAAATCAGGATTCGAAAGATACAATAATGAGGTTTTAAAAGAAGTACAGGTTTTAAAAAACTCCTCAAAAGCTTGTCCCATACCACCGCAAAGATCTGCCAATATGATTTTTCCTTGGCTTTCGCTAATCATAAATCACCCTATCGTTTTTACATTAGTCCCTTATTGGAAGATCAGGTTTTAGCGGTTAATAAATATTCAACAGGCTGTTCTGAATTTCCTCCAATCTGCAAGTGAGCCATATCAGTATTGGGTGTACTTGAGTGAAACTTTGCACCATGGCGACTTTCACGCTTTAGCTTCTGAATCAATCCACGGACACTTTTTGGTACGAAATGTTGCTGGCCCCTGTCGTCGTTATTGACTCTATTTCCAAAAGCATAATATTGACGATCTGATTGAATTAAATTGAATTTTTTAAAATAAAAATCGTGATATTTTACCCCTTTACTGTTAAGCGTAGCACTAATACCGCTCACGGATGGCTGCGACGCTGCGTAGGTTGAATGAAACAAAAAAAAAGAAACAAACAGAGATAAGATTATTGGCTTCACACTGGCTCTCCCCGAAATTACTTAACCGAATTAAACAGGTCAATTATCCAGATGCCATGCATGAATTATCAATGTTTTATCAATACCGAAATGACATTGGAATAACTTATATTATTTTGTTATTAACAAAATGTACTCTCTTCGGCCGGCATGGTCGTCAAAACCGAACCGGCTAAGCAAAGGTCAATATCACACTGAAGTGACTTACAGCGGCTTAAATCGATAGCCAATCGCCCTTACCGTAAGCAACACATTGGTAATGCCAACACTTTCCAGCTTTCTGCGCAGATTATAGATATGAGTATCCATCACCCGCTCCAAAGCATCGCTTTCCGGCAAGCATTTTTCCAGCAACTCTTGGCGCGTGAACGCCTTGGTGGGCGCACGTAAAAAAATGGCCAACAGGGTTAACTCGGTAGGGGTCAGGGTTAGAAAGCGTGTTTCCCCTGTTGGCAGATCTACTGATACCGCCATCGCCTCAGTATCCAACTGCAAGGGGCCAAATGAAAGAAGGTCCGTGTGCTCGATGCGTTCTGAATAACGACGCATAACAGCCTGTACCCGCGCCATCACCTCGCCGGGATTGTAAGGCTTAACGATATAATCATCTGCGCCATAGCGTAAGGCACCTATCTTGTCCGAGGCATCGCTCATCGCTGATATCATAATCACCGGAGTATCCATTTTTTTACGCAGCCGGTTAAGGACTTCAGTTCCAGCGATACCTGGCAGTAATACGTCCAGCAAGATCAGATCCGGACGCCATTGCTGCGCCATATCCAACCCCTTCACACCATCGGTCGCGATGGAAACCACAAAATGCTCTCTCACCAGGTAAGCCTCCAGTACTTCTGCTGCATCCATATCATCTTCGATGATGAGCACTCGTTTTTTATTCATGGCAAGTCTCGCTAACCTAGCTGCTGGTGAAAAATAAGTCAGTGCCATCACGGCGAACTCTTATTGCACATAATTATAACAAACACTGGCCTGGGCCGCCCAACAAGCAGTGATACTCACGGTGAAAAACCGGTGTTTATCAACAGCACCTACCAATACCCTTGTTTTATATGCGTAGATTTCACGCCGCAGCACCAGTATTCAGGCAATGGAAGCCCCTTATTGAATCGTTTGAAAAGCTATCACTTTATAACATTATGGATATTCCCCAGATATCATGCGTACCATAAACAGTTAAAAACATGAAAAAACAAGTTACATTCCCATTATGACGAAAAAATAAATCCTAAAAAGAAAGATAATTCTTAATTTAATCGCGCAATGCAGTGAAACTCAAAGCACCAAATAAAATAACAGAGACTATTCTTAACCAATTTAACAAACATTAAACGTAACTAAACTAAATGGTGATGGTATTTTTTAACCCCCGCTGTTGATTTTACCGAAACATCAGAACTACTATATATTCGCCAAGCAGGTTAATTCCCCCACCTCCTGTCTGGCTGTAGATTGCACTTGGTTTTCAAACAAAAATACACGTTCTTGTGTATGGCTTTATTTTGCCAAAAAACAATGATTCAAGACAACCGCAGTAGATATTCAAACTTCAACTTGTTAACGAGGCGTAATATGAACAAGAAACTTCTTTCTTGCGCAGTGCTGGCAAGTATCATTGCTACCCCGGTAGTCATGGCCGCCGGCAGTGCCGCGGGTGGCATAATTTCATTCACCGGCGCTATTACCGATACCACCTGCACCATTAACGGAGGTAAAAGCGCGGACTTCACCGTGGCGTTATCGCCTATCACCGTTGCTGATGCCAGCGCCGTTGTAGGGCTTATCAACAAGAACAAAAAGTCGTTTGCGTTGACATTTTCCGACTGCGCACCGGCTTCCGTAACCGCCGGAGGTCCACTACAAATTTATTTCTCCTCTGCAGATAACATATCTAACGACGGCAAATATCTGCTTAATAACTCAGTCAATGAAAACGATGCTACCACGGCCAAAAATGTGGGCTTCGCATTGACCGAAACAGGAAAAACCACGGCCATTCCTTTGAATGTGCCTTACAAAACCACGCTAAAAGGCGATAAGAAATCTCCGGATACCGAAACGCTGACATTTGATGCCTATTACTACAAAACCAATACCTTGGCCGCTAAACCCGGACCTCTGAGCTCCAATCTGACTTATACCATTTCATATCAGTAATCGATGAATATTGGCCAGATCCATCCTGCTGGATCTGGCCATTTAGGGGCTAAAATGAAATATAGCACGCTGGTTAGCGGCCTGATCTTTATCACCGTTTCTGCAAATGCAAATATTGTTATCAATGGTACCCGATTTATTTACCCGGAAAAAAACAAAGAAATTGTCGTACAGCTTAATAATAGCGGCGATGCCCCTTCTTTGGTTCAAGCATGGATTGATAATGGTGATATCAATTCCACACCAGAGACGGCAAAAGTCCCTTTTTTACTTTCGCCGCCCGTAGTCAAAGTCGCTAAAAACAGCGGCCAGCAATTGCGCATACAAAAACTCGCGGTGACATTGCCTGCCGATCGCGAATCGATATTTTTCCTTAACGTGCTTGATATCCCACCGGTACCGGAAAATTTAAAAGATAAAAACACGCTGCAACTGGCGGTAAAGTCCAGGCTAAAGCTATTTTATCGTCCGCAAAAGCTGCAAGGGGGGCCTGATTATTCCGATAAAGAGATTTTGCTTTCTGCTTTGGGCCAAACGCTAAAGATAGCCAATAAATCCCCCTATTACTTTTCCATTTCAAACATCAGCGCCCAAGATAAAAAGCCACTTTTATCCGCACCGGTCATGGTTGCGCCATTTTCTACGCTGACAACGGCAAGCCGTTTTCCCGTCAAGGGGAAAGAAAAATTCACACTGATCTATGTGGATGACTTCGGTGCCTACAACAGCAAAACATTCACCGCAGAATAAACAAGAGTGCGCAGAATGAAGCTAAATAAAAAAGTACTCTCTTTACTGACGGTGTCTTCATTATTACTGCTCAATAAGTCCCTGGCAGCCGTGACCTTTGATACCCGTCTGCTGGCTGGTGCCTCAAAAGAATCTGACCTGTCCCGTTTTTATAAGGAAACCGATCTGCCGGCAGGCAATCAGTTGTTCGATGTTTACGTTAACGGCAACTGGAAAGGTCGTTTTACCCTGAAGCTGGGCCAGTCCAAAGATGATGTCAAAATCAGCCACGCAGATGCCGCTGCTTTGGACATCGATCTCGGTCAATTGCAAAATATCCTGTCCAAAAATGCCGTTCTGACCTTGCAACAGTTGGTTCAGGGCGGACATGCAGAAATGGATGTTCAAACGCTCAGCCTGCAACTCAGCGTGCCGCAGGCCCATATGCTCCATTCAGAAGCGGGCTATGTCGCTCCCCAATTTTGGGATCGTGGCATTTCCGCCCTGCTGCTGTCTTATAACACCAGTTACTACAGCGTAAAATCCAAAACGGCCAACGGCGCCAACAGCGATGACTTTTATCTCGGCCTGGACTCCGGATTAAATCTGGCCGGCTGGCAATTACGCGACAGCAGTACCTTCAGCCATTACTCAAGCAGCGGCAATCGTTGGCAAAATACCACCCGCTACGTGCAACAGGGTATCGCGTCTATCAAGTCGGATTTCAAGGCCGGTGATTTCTATTCGTCGAGCGAACTGTTCGATTCCATCAGATTGCGAGGCGTCTCGCTGGCATCCGACGTCAATATGCTACCCAATTCTCAACAGGGATATTCCCCGGTAGTCCGTGGGGTGGCGCAGACCAATGCCCTGGTGAAGATCTCGCAAAACGGCGGCATTATCTATCAGGAAAATGTGGCGCCAGGTCCCTTCACCATAGATAGCATTCCGCCTACCGGCTCAGGCGGGGATCTTCTGGTGGTGGTACAGGAAGCGAACGGCAGCAAGCAATCCTTTACCGTACCCTTCTCCGCCGTGCCGAATATGCTAAAGCAAAGGGTGTATAAATATAGCCTGATCGCCGGGAAAGTGAATCAGATCAATACCGATTACTCCCCGACCTTTGTCCAGGGCACCCTGCAATATGGTCTGAATAACCTGGTAACCGCCTATGGTGGCACCACCACCAGCAACGACTACCATGCCTATCTGCTCGGTACCGGCTGGAATTTGCCTTTCGGGGCGGTGTCGCTGGATGTTACCCATGCCAACACCCGATTGAAGAACCAAACGGAAAGCGGACAAAGCTATCGCATTGCCTACAGTAAGTTTTTGGACAGCACCGCCACCAACTTCACGCTGGCGGCATACCGCTATTCTACCCGCGGCTATTACTCGTTCACCGACGCCATTTACTCGAATGAAGGCTTCCGTCAACTGGAACAAAGAAGGCGGCAGTATTTAACCGACGCGACCGCAACAGAAGTGGCCGATCTGGACTTGAATACGCTGGACGCCCTGCGCTCAGCACGGCCACGTAACACCTTTAACCTTAGTCTGAACCAACGCCTCAGCGACCACTGGGGTACGCTGTACTTCTCCGGGACCCAGCGTGATTACTGGAGCGAGAATGATAAAACTCGTGAATATCAACTGGGGTACGCCAATACGCTGGGCAACATCAATTACAACCTCTCAGCCAGCCGAGTGCACAGTAACGCGGCTAAAGAAGAGACGCGTTATTACCTGTCGTTCAGCGTACCGCTGAGCGCCTTCGACAATAGCGCCTATCTGAGCACCGGGTTGGCGATGACCGACTCGCGCTACCAACAAAGCAACGTCAGTTTGAGCGGCACGGCGCTTGAATCCAACCGATTAAGCTATTCCATTGCCGGAGCCAACCAGAGCAAAGGGGCAAACATGACCAGCCTGAACGCGGCGTATCGGGCCAACTCCTCTACCCTTGGCGGCGCCTACAGTGAATCGCGCGACTACCGGCAAACCGGCATCAGTGCCCGTGGCAGCCTGGTGGCGATCCCTTGGCATATCCTGGCCTCGAACGAGGTCGGCAATACTCTGACGGTGGTGGACGCGCCGCAGGCCAAAGGATTGGTCGTGAACGGTGACCAAAGTATCGTCACAAATGCCGACGGCCTGGCACTGGTGCCTTACGCCACCCCTTATCGCCAAAACACCATCACCTTATCCAACTCGGAGAATGCGTCCGGTGCCGAAATTCTCGGCAACGTGGGCAATATTGTTCCCTACTTTGGTGCCGTCAATTATCTGAAGTTTGACACCGATCGCCGGCAATCTTACCTCTTGCGAGCGCACCAGCCCGACGGAACCCCCTTGCCGTTTGGCACGGAGGTCACCGACGCCTCCGGCACCCCGATCGGCTTCGTTGGCCAAGCCAGCACGCTGTATATCAA
>NZ_JBXWLA010000026.1:0-1586 GCF_058191755.1 Serratia sp. CoH_122_TC_1 | reverse complement strand
GTATATCAAAGCCGATAAACAGCCAGATTATCTGCAGGTTCGGCTCAACGCCGACCGACAACGGCACTGCGCGATCGAACACCCACAGTTTGGCCTGAATTCTGTGCAAAACGTCTGCCAATAACTCTTTCAGAGGTAAGATTATGAAAACCATCCCTTTGGCGTTACTGCTTTCGAGCCTGTTCAGTGGCTATAGCTACGCCGCTTGCTCCGACAATAGCGGTATCAAACTTTCCGCACCGATCTCCATTGATCTATCCGATAAGCTCAGCGCCCAGACGCCGGTATGGAGCCTGACGTTACCTACCCAATATACCGGAACCTTCACTTGTAGTAGCAGAGGTGGCACCATCGGTTTTTTCGTTCCCCTGGAGAAAAATTCAATAGTGATGGGTTTTTCCAATGGAAAATATTTGGTCAATGTCGCTATGCAACCCCTGCAATCCGACTCAATGGAGATTTCAGACAGTAAGCAGCATTCAGCCTCAGAGCTGAACCAAAATATGAATCTCACCTTCTCGCTGGTCACCGATTCCGGAAAAAATGTCAGTGGCGATACCTTCAATATCAGCGATACGGTGATAGCTTCGGATTTGACGTCGCTAAATCTGATCCTCTGGTTGCTAAAACAAGTGGGGAAAATAGTGCAGTGGGTCGCTTCACTGTTCCAGACCTGGCCATATGACAACACTGATATGTTTGGTCAGCCGTTGATTATCAAATATGCGCCAAAACTAACCACTTGCAGCTTCGACAATGCTGGATTAACGGTCGCCCTGCCGACTCAAGGGATCAGCCAGATCCTCAAAAATAATAAACCTGGCTACACACCCTTTATGCTGAATTTTAAATGCGAACAATTAGCGGCGAACAATACCGCTACGCGCGCCATTGATATTTTCCTGTCCAGTAATACTCTGCTGAGTACCGACAATAGCGTGATGGTGGATAACACCAACGGTGCCGCCAAAGGTGCGGGTATCCGCCTGGTCAATGTCGGTCAGCCTGATGCGCCGATTGTACTGTCGACATCTACTGCCAGCCGCAACAACGCCACGTCGCTGTTCAACGTGCAGCGGGGAGGGAGTCTGACGTCCAGTTTCTCGCTTTCTCTGGCGGCGTTTTATTTTGCTTATGCCCCCACTGACGTTAGCGCGGGGAAAATCAATACCACTGCCACGTTGAATATTGTCTATCCCTAACGACTTTATTCAGGCGCCGCGAATGGTGCCGCGCCAGACAAAATCAGCATGGTACAGCCGGGTTTCACCCGGCATATCCTGGCCCAACGCCGGCATCATGCTCTCTTCCTTCTGCTCTTCGGCCACCAGCCACTCAACCGAATCCTCAGCAAATAACGCCACCGGTTGGGTAAAGGTGGTGAGATGGTAAGAAGACCAAGCCGCCTGCGGAATATCGTCGTAGCCTGCGACACAAAGATCTTCTGGAATCCGCAGACCAAAGCGATGGCGCGCCTCGTCCATAAAACCGCAAGCCAATAAATCCGTGACGCAGAATACCGCGTCCGGCCGCTCGCGGCGGGTCAACAGCCGGTGCGCCAGGATCTGACCACTTTCATAAGATGT
>NZ_JBXWLA010000025.1:0-60751 GCF_058191755.1 Serratia sp. CoH_122_TC_1 | reverse complement strand
GGCGAGGAGTGTAACGACGAGTCATCCTTCCCCCACCACCATCCTTATCTATACCCCAGAATCAAATCAAACCTGAACGCACACATATCACTCCTTACGGGGAGGGATGAGAAGCTTCGACAAGGTTCGAGTCTCACGCAGTGAGACAACGCGCTTTAGCGCGGCCCAAAGGGATGAGAAGCTTCCCGTATTACAGTGTAAATATCCCCCTTTGGCCTCTCAGATTTAGCATTTATCAATTCCCTTAACCATTCAGCACATCCTCAACTTGAACTCCAGCTAACAATTCGCTATACCACTGACTTCTTTAATGCAGTAAGGAAAGAAGTGCATGCGTAACAATATCTGCGTTTTTTGTGGTGCCAGTGAAGGTGTCAACCCCGCTTATGCCGATAGCGCACGGCAATTGGGCCAAACACTTGCCGCTCAGGGCCGACGATTAATCTATGGCGGCGGTAAGAAAGGACTAATGGGCATTGTGGCTGATGCCGTGCTTGCCGCTGGTGGCGAGGCAATTGGCATCATTCCTGAACGATTGGTAGAAGCGGAAACGGCGCACAGGGGCCTGACTGAGCTCGAAGTCGTACCCGACATGCACACGCGTAAGGCTCGCATGGCAGCCCTGGCAGACGGTTTTATCGCATTGCCTGGTGGCATAGGCACGTTGGAAGAGCTGTTTGAAATCTGGACCTGGGGGCAGATCGGTTACCACAGCAAACCGGTTGGCCTGCTGGATGTTAAGGGTTTTTATCGCCCGCTGAACGGGTTCTTGCAACATGTCGCCGATCAGGGCTTTATGCGCCATGACTACCTCGGCACCATGCACATCAGTGAGTCTGCGCACACCTTGCTGCAGCAGTTCGACGATTACCAGCCAAAGACTTACGATCGCTGGGCGAAATAGCACAGCATGCAGCTGGCGGCCATAGCCGCTGGCCTGCGTTACATTTCTGGCCAAACTCTGCTACTATCTCAACACATTTTTCTCGTAAAAACGGCATCGCTCATGAAGTTTGTCTCTTTTAATATCAATGGACTGCGTGCGCGTCCGCACCAACTGGCCGCCATCATCGAACAGCACCAACCTGACGTGATTGGCCTGCAAGAAACAAAAGTTCACGATGACATGTTCCCACTGGAAGACGTCAGCCAGTATGGTTATCACGTGTTCTATCACGGCCAGAAAGGCCACTACGGCGTAGCGCTGTTGACCAAAGAAAAACCGCTTGCCGTACGTCGCGGTTTCCCGACCGATGAAGAAGACGCTCAGCGCCGAATCATTATGGCCGATCTGGCGACGCCGCAAGGCACGCTGACGGTGATCAATGGTTACTTCCCTCAGGGCGAAAGCCGCGACCACCCTATCAAATTCCCCGCCAAGACACGCTTCTATCAGGACTTGCAAAACTATCTGGAGCAGCAAATGTCGGTGGACTCACCGGTACTGGTGATGGGTGACGTGAATATCAGCCCAAGTGATTATGATATTGGCATCGGCGAAGAAAGCCGCAAACGCTGGCTGCGCACCGGTAAGTGTTCCTTCTTGCCGGAAGAGCGTGAATGGATGGACCGCCTACTGAATTGGGGTCTGGTAGATACCTACAGACACGCAAACCCAGGGCGTAACGATGAGTTTTCGTGGTTCGACTATCGCTCACGGGGTTTCGATGAAAACCGAGGTCTGCGTATCGATCTGCTGTTAGCCAGCACACCATTGGCTGCTCGCTGCACCGCAACCGGGATCGATTATCAGATCCGCGGAATGGAGAAACCCTCGGATCATGCCCCGGTCTGGGCGGAATTCTCGCTGTAATGAATCCAACCCCGGCTATTGCCGGGGTTTCGCTATGTGATACAGATGAAAATAATCGATGTTGTCGCTGCCATCATTGAAAAGAATGGCAAAATTTTACTGGCACAGCGTGATGCCAACAGCGATCAGGCCGGCCTGTGGGAATTTCCAGGCGGCAAAGTTGAACAAGGTGAAAGCCAACCACAAGCATTAGCGCGTGAACTGGACGAAGAGTTGGGGATTGTGGCCAGCGTCGGCAACTACGTAGCCAGCAATCAATGGCAACAGGACGGACGAGTGATTACGTTGCATGCCTGGCGTATTGCGGCATTCAGTGGCGAATTACAAAACCGTTGCCATTCCGACTTTGTGTGGTTAACGCCGGAGCAGGCATTTGACTATCCCCTGGCTCCGGCTGACGTGCCGTTACTTACCGCGTATATAGCTGCACTCGCCTCAGAAGCCTGAGCTACTAAGGTTACCGCGTCACTTTTTCAAACGCACCCAGATCAGGGGATTGGTGCCAACCACGTTGGGATCACGAATGCACTGTAGCGCTTCTCCTTCCACCTTGAGAATCGCCCCTTCCGAATAGTTTTGATTCTGATAAATGCAACAGCGGCTGCAGGGTTGCGCAGCCGGCTGAGCCGCGGCGCTCTTCGCCGTGCCCCAGATTTCCGGTGATACCGGCACAACGACATCCACATCACCACGATGGGCCGTCGCTGTGGCAGAAAATAGCAGTATGCCCGTCGCCAGCATCACTAACCTGTGATTCATTCACTTTTCTCCCGCGCCTTGCCAGCGTTTTTTTTACGTTTCTTTGCCCCGGAGGAAGGTGACGGCGGCAACCCGCGAAACGCCATACTCGCCCGGCTCTGCTTGGCCTGATAAATCAGATCCTGCAAAGTACCTACCAGAGGTTGCATAAAGTCCTGATAGCGACAGGATTTCTCACTGATTTGCGTCAGTGTCGCTTCCCAATTAGCCGTCATATCGGGGCGGGCGGCAATATCCGGTAACGAATGGATCAAGGCTCGACCCGTTTCGCTAGAATGAATATAACGCCCCTTCTTATACAAAAACGCACGCTTGAACAGTAACTCAATGATTCCCGCACGCGTGGCCTCGGTTCCTAAACCATCGGTCGCTCGCAGGATTTTCTTTAGCGCTTTATCCTGAACAAAGCGCGCAATACCCGTCATGGCGGAAAGCAGGCTGGCGTCGGTGAACGGCCTTGGTGGCTGGGTCTGACGCTCAACCACCTCACCGCGTTCACACAAGAGTTCGTCATCTTTCGCCACCACCGGCAATGGTGCGCCTTCGTTTTCTTCATCACGCTCTTTACTGCCCAACAGGGTCCGCCACCCGGCCTCTGCCAGAAAACGGGCTTTGGCAATAAACTTGCCCCCAGCGATATCCAGCTCAATCACGCACTTGCGGAACATGGCGTCCGGGCAGAATTGCATCAAATATTGACGCGCAACCAACCCATAAACGTTCATTTCATCCTGACTGAGATTTACTTTACTGGCACGAGCGGTAGGAATAATGGCATGGTGGGCATCCACCTTCTTGTCGTCCCAACAACGGTTACGGCGATCGCTGTCGATCACCGGCTGTGGGTAAAGATCGGGTTGATGAACGCTGATGGCATTTAAGACCGAATGACGTCCGGCGAAATGCTCTTCCGGGAGATAACGACAATCGGAACGTGGGTAGGTGATCAACTTATGGGTTTCATACAAACGCTGACACACATCCAGCACCTGCTGGGCGCTCAGGTTAAAGCGCTTGGAGGCTTCAATCTGTAAGGTCGACAGAGAAAATGGCAACGGCGCAGTATCTGATTCCCGTTTATCATTATAGGACGTAACCAGCGCCGGCTGGCCTTCAATACGTTTGAGCACGTGCTCTGCCAATGGCCGGTGCAGCAAGCGCCCCTCTTCATCCTGATAAGGCTCACAGGATTCACTGGGTTGCCAAAGAGCGACAAAGCGCTCCTCTTTTGGCGTCACTATGTGCGCTTTAACTTCGAAGAAGTCTTTCGACACAAAGTTTTCAATCTCTTCATCACGCCGTACCACTAGCCCCAGCACCGGCGTTTGCACGCGGCCAACAGACAACACGCCATCATAACCGGCATTGCGTCCCAGAATAGTGTAGGCACGGGTCATATTGATGCCATACAGCCAATCAGCACGCGAGCGAGCCAATGCGGAAACGCATAGAGGGATAAAGTCGCGGTTATCACGCAGCCGTTCAATCGCGCGCTCTACCGCTTGCGGGTTGAGATCGTTAATCAGGCAACGGCGGACACTTTGACGTTTTTCCGGCGTCAGTGACAAATAGTCCAGCACTTCGTCCACCAGCAATTGGCCCTCGCGATCGGGGTCACCAGCATGCACGACTTCATCGGCGTCCTGTAACAGCTTTTTAATGGCATTAAGCTGTTTGCTCACCGAAGGCCGTGGCTGCAATTGCCACTTCTCAGGAATAATCGGCAGATCCGCCAGCGACCAACGCGCATAACGGCTGTCATAGGCATCCGGTTGCGCTTGTTCTAATAAATGGCCCACGCACCAGGTGACCACATCGTTGTTACCGCAAGCGATAAATCCATCGCCACGGCGATGTGGCTTAGGAAGAACGTCGGCAATGGCGCGCGCCAAACTCGGTTTTTCGGCAATAAACAGTCGCATTATTCACCGTTATTCTGGCTGTACGTCATCAGGAAATCTCTTACTTCAGCATAATTCCCGCGGAACACAATTCGTTGGGATTTTTTTTCCAATTGATAGTGATACATCGGATCGTAGTAGTGCTGCAACAGAGACACCAGCCACTCCTGATGCCCGTCACTATTCCCGCTGGCATGCTGGCACTGTAATGCCCATTCCAGGCGCTGTGTCAGCAGTTGGAAACGTTCCATTCCCAAGCGGCGGCGAATGGCAAACAGACCGTGATGCAGATACTCACCGTATTTCTGCCAACCCAGCTCTGGGCCATAAGCCTGTTCAAATTCGAGGCGCATACGGTCAATGTATTCGTGCTGCAACCGTGCCAATCGCACGTCAAAGGGATCGTCTATCACCGCCACTGGGGCTTGCTGCATGCGATTGAAGATGGGTAATGGCACATTATTGCTGCCAATAATACGCCCTTCATCTTCCAGCACCCAACGGCGGCAGCCACCATGCTGTTTTTTCAGCAACAACACAGCCAGACGATTCTCAAAATCAATCTGAGCGCTTTGATCCACGAGCGTTCGGCCAAAAGATGAACCGCGGTGATGAGCAGCCCCTTCCAGATCGACCCCATCGGCCAGTTCATTGATTAACTGCGTTTTACCGCTGCCGGTATTGCCGCCGATTAACACCATCGGTAATTCGGCGCTCTGTTCCAACGTGGTGAGCAAGAAATGCCGCAATGCTTTGTAGCCACCGATAATGCGTGGGTAGTCAACACCGACCTCACGCAGCCACTGCTGCACCAACTGTGAACGCAAACCGCCCCGGAAACAGTAAATATATCCTTCTGGCCGTTGAGCGCATTGTGCTACCCATGCTGCTGTCCGTTGCTCACGTAGCCTGCCGTTAACCAGGCGGTAGCCCAATGCAATTGCAGCCTGCTGCCCCTGCTGCTTGTAACAGGTGCCAACCGCCTGCCGTTCTTCATCGTTCATTAGCGGCAGATTGATTGCATTGGCGAACGCGCCCTGCTGAAACTCAACGGGCGCGCGCACATCTATCAGCGGGATATCGTGTAAAAAAATACGGCGATAGTCTTGGGTATCCACCCGCACTGGCGTTACGGACACTACACGACCTCTATCAACGGCTTAGCCGGCACTGCCGCATGCAGTTCACCAATTGCCTGGAGTTGAATGCCATGACGTTCGGCAATGGCCAACACCTGCTGTTCTGCCTCGGGCAGCACAGCCAATAACAAACCACCAGAGGTTTGCGGATCGCACAGTAGCTGTCGTTGCAAATCGGTCATTTCACCGACCAGATGGCCGTAACTGTCAAAGTTACGCCCCGTGCCCCCCGGCACGCACCCTTCGGCAATATAATGCTCGATATCCGGCAACTTCGGCACGTGATCAAACCATACCGTCGCCTGCAGGCCAGAGCCCTGGCAAACCTCGCTCAGGTGGCCCAGCAGGCCGAAACCGGTGACATCCGTCATCGCCGTCACACCCTCAACGTCGGCAAAATCCGCGCCGGGTTTGTTCAACTGGCACATCACTTCGGTTGCCAAACCTGCATGTTCAGGACGCAGTTTGCTTTTCTTCTCGGCCGTGGTCAGCACGCCAATGCCCAGCGGCTTGGTCAGGAATAGTTTGGATCCCGCTTGAGCGGCACTGTTTTTTTTCACCCGTTCAGTATTCACTATACCGGTGACCGCCAGGCCAAAAATGGGCTCAGGGGCATCAATAGAATGGCCGCCAGCCAGCGCAATACCCGCCTGTTGGCAAGCATAACGCCCACCGTCGATCACCTGTTGTGCCACTTCCGGCGGCAGCGTAGCAATCGGCCAGCCAAGAATAGCAATCGCCATGATGGGTTTACCGCCCATAGCATAGACGTCGCTGATCGCATTCGTCGCGGCGATACGGCCAAAATCAAACGGGCTATCGACGATTGGCATAAAAAAGTCGGTGGTGCTGATAATGCCGACACCGTTACCAATGTCATACACCGCTGCATCGTCACGAGTTTCATTGCCAACCAACAAACTCGGATCGACAAATTTCTCCCGCTCACTGTGCAGAATAGTTTCGAGAACTTTCGGTGAGATTTTACAACCACAGCCAGCGCCATGGCTGTACTGGGTTAAACGGATCGCTGGCGATGACATATACCACTCCCTTCGGTTAACGGCATTCAAGATATCATAGGGTAGCGCTTGCCGACGGGATTGGTAAGAGCAGGTTGTCGATAACCGAACAGCCTGCTCAGAAACAACACAGAATGGCGGGATTTAGTGCATTTTTTCCGCAGTCCGTACGGGGCTCAGAAATAGCTGACGAACGGGGTGCTGTCTGGGGCGACCACTTTGGTGGACGCTTTTAGCTGAGGAGTGCCTAAATACAGGAAACCGACAATTTCGTCCTGTTCGCGGCAACCAAAGGCGTCACGAACCAAAGGATGTTCAGTCCAGGCACCGGTGCGCCAGATCCCGTTAAAACCTTGGGCCAATGCGGCCATTTGCATAGCCTGGACCGCACAACCGGCGGAGACAACCTGCTCCCAACGCGGAACCTTGGTTTCTTCGGTACAATGCGCTACCACGGTAATGATCAGAGGAGCGCGGAACGGCGCCTTAGTCGCTTTCTCTATGGCCGCATCATCCATTTCATCCTGTTTTGCAGCAGCTTGTAACAATTGGCTAAAGCGCTCCAGCCCCTGGTCTTCGATCATCACAAAACGCCAGGGTTGCAAAGCACCGTGGTCAGGCGCCCGCAGGCCCGCGTTGATGATATTCTGACGAACCTCACCGGCAGGCGCAGGGGCCGCAAGGCGCGACGCAGAACGGCGATTCAGTAAAAGATCCAGTGCATCCATCGTAAACTCCTGATAACAATTTTCATTACGATCACGTTAACATAGCTAAACGGCGAGTGACAGTCTCGGCATTCCCCTCTGTGACCCACGATTTAAAGCTGACATTTCCTCGCCCGCTCATTAGGATAGCGGAACATTCTCGACTCTTGTTGGAGAGCACATGCGCACATTGTGGCAAATCATTGCCGGCGTTTTTAGGTGGACATGGCGTCTGCTGAACTTTATCAGGGAACTTATCCTCAATCTGTTCCTGGTGTTACTGATCTTGGTGGGGGTGGGCATTTATTTGTCGTTCCAAAGCTCAACCACGTCAACAGTCCCTACTCGCGGGGCATTACTGGTGGATCTGAGCGGCGTGGTCGTTGACCAACCCTCAATGAACAATAAAGTGCGCCAATGGGGCCGCGAACTGCTGGGCGCCTCAAGCAACCGCCTGCAGGAAAACTCCCTGTTTGACGTGGTTGATAGCATCCGTAAAGCCAAAGACGATAAAAACATTACCGGCATGGTATTGCAGTTGAATGACTTTGCCGGCGCCGATCAGCCTTCGCTGCAGTACATTGGCAAAGCGCTGCGTGAGTTCCGTGACAGCGGCAAACCGATCTTTGCCATCGGTGACAGCTATAACCAGACACAATATTATCTGGCCAGCTACGCCAACAAAGTTTACCTGTCGCCGCAGGGTGCGGTCGATCTGCACGGTTTTGCAACCAACAACCTTTACTACAAGTCGTTGCTGGAAAAACTCAAGGTCACAACCAACATCTTCCGCGTTGGGACGTATAAATCCGCCGTTGAGCCTTTGATCCGTGATGACATGTCACCGGCAGCTCGAGAAGCTGACAGCCGGTGGATTGGTGGCCTATGGCAAAACTATCTGGAGACAGTAGCGGCTAACCGTCAGATCACGGCGCAACAGCTGTTCCCAGGCGCTGCGGGCGTATTAAGTGGATTGCAGGCTGCCGGGGGGGACACCGCCAAGTATGCGCTGGACAACAAACTGGTTGATGAACTGGCATCACGAACCGTCATCGAAAATCAACTGATCAAGACCTTCGGTTGGGACAAACAGGCGAATGATTTCAACGCCACCAGCATCTATGACTATCAGCCGAAGCCTACGCCAGATCAGGGCGGCAAAATTGCCGTGATCTTTGCCAATGGCGCAATCATGGATGGCCCACAAACCCCGGGCTCCGTTGGGGGCGATACCACCGCCGCAGAACTGCGTCAGGCACGACTGGATCCGGCAATCAAAGCCGTGATTTTCCGCGTCAATAGCCCAGGTGGCAGTGTCAGTGCGTCTGAAGTTATTCGTTCCGAATTGGCTGCTGTGCGTGCCGCTGGCAAACCTGTCGTGGTCTCCATGGGCGGCATGGCAGCCTCAGGCGGCTATTGGGTCTCTACACCGGCGGACTACATCATCGCCAGTCCGAGCACCCTCACCGGCTCCATTGGCATCTTCGGGGTGATTAACACCTACGAGCAGACGTTGGACAGTATCGGCGTACATACCGACGGCGTGGCAACCTCCCCGCTGGCCGATCTGGCCGTCACCAAGGCGCTGCCGCCTGAGTTCTCGCAGATGATGCAATTGAACATCGAAAAAGGTTATCAAAACTTTATCGATCTGGTCGCCAAGTCCCGCAAAATGACACCGCAGCAGGTTGATCAGATTGCTCAGGGTCACGTGTGGCTGGGCAGCGATGCCAAGGCCAATGGCCTGGTCGATCAGTTGGGCGACTTCGACGACGCAGTGAAGAAAGCCGCCGAGTTGGCGCAATTGAAACAGTGGCAGCTTAACTGGTTTGTTGATACCCCAAGCCTGACCGATATGGTCCTCAGCCAGTTTGGTGTGTCTATTCACGCCATGCTGCCGGCGGCTATCCAGTCAATGCTACCCGCCCCGCTGGCGTCAGTCGCCATGGCGGTCAAAGAACAACCAGGTTTGTTCAATAATCTGAACGATCCGCAAAATCGCTATGCTATCTGTTTGACCTGCGGAGAAGTCCGCTAACAAATTAATCCTCAGCCCGGCACCCGCTGGGCTTTTTTTCTGCGCTTATCCCCCTATAATTCAGCCCATCTAATTTCTGTTAAAACCAAGACTATGCAAAAGAAATCGATTTACGTCGCCTACACCGGTGGCACCATCGGCATGCAACGTTCTGAACATGGCTACATCCCGGTTTCCGGCCACCTACAGCGCCAACTGGCCCTGATGCCAGAATTCCACCGGCCTGAAATGCCGGACTTCACCATTCATGAATACGCGCCGCTGATAGACTCCTCCGATATGACGCCTGAAGACTGGCAGCATATCGCCGATGACATCAAAATGAATTACGACCGTTATGATGGCTTCGTCATCCTGCACGGCACCGACACCATGGCCTTCACCGCATCGGCCCTGTCGTTCATGTTGGAAAACCTGGCCAAGCCGGTGATTGTGACCGGCTCCCAAATCCCGCTGGCGGAACTGCGTTCAGATGGCCAAACCAATCTTTTGAACGCGCTTTATCTGGCGGCTAACCACCCGGTAAATGAAGTCAGCTTGTTCTTCAACAACAAGCTCTTTCGGGGCAACCGCACGACCAAAGCACATGCAGACGGTTTCGATGCCTTTGCCTCGCCCAACCTGCCGCCATTATTGGAAGCCGGTATCCATATTCGTCGCCAAAACGGCATCGATAGCCCGGCCTGCAACGGTGACCTCAAAGTACACGACATCACACCCCAGCCGATCGGCGTAGTGACGATTTACCCAGGGATTTCCGGCGCCGTAGTGCGCAACTTCCTGCTGCAACCGGTGAAGGCATTGATACTTCGCTCTTACGGCGTGGGTAACGCACCACAAAAAGCAGAGTTGGTTGATGAGCTGCGCGATGCGTCTGAACGCGGCATCGTGGTAGTGAATCTGACGCAGTGCATCTCCGGGCGGGTAAACATGGAAGGTTATGCCACCGGTAATGCCTTGGCCCATGCCGGGGTCATCAGTGGATTCGACATGACCGTTGAGGCCGCCTTGACCAAACTGCATTATCTGCTGAGCCAACCACTAACACCGGAACAAATCCGCAGCCAGATGCAGCAGGATCTGCGTGGTGAGCTGAGCATTAGTGGTTAACCATTCCGCACCACGGAGTAGAAATGAAAACAGCCCTGTTGCTTATTGATTTGCAAAACGACTTTTGTCCCGGTGGCGCACTGGCGGTGACAGAAGGCGATGCCGTGCTCGCGGTCGCCAATCAGGCCATGACGGCCTGTAGCGCACGCGGTGAGCCGGTAGTCGCCAGCCAGGATTGGCACCCCGCCAATCATCGTAGCTTCGCGGTCAACGCCAATGCAGAGGTGGGAACCCTGGGTGAGCTTGACGGTTTACCTCAGGTCTGGTGGCCGGTGCACTGCGTGCAGCAAAGCCAGGGTGCCGAGTTTCACCCACAGCTAGAGCAACAGCGCATCAACGCCGTGTTCCGTAAAGGCCAAAGTACAGATATCGACAGCTACAGTGCTTTTTTCGACAACGGCCACCGTTCACACACTGAACTGGACGCGTGGTTGAAAGCACAGAATGTCACTCACCTTGCCATCATGGGATTAGCAACTGACTACTGTGTGAAATTTAGCGTACTGGATGCATTAGCGCTGGGGTATCAAACATCGGTAATTATCGACGGTTGCCGCGGTGTCAATTTGCAGCCAGACGACAGCCAGAAAGCCCTTCAGGCCATGCAACAGGCTGGCGCTCAAATCGTGACACTGTCACAGTTTATTGCACAATGATATAAACGGGCGTGAAACACGCCCATCTCCACTCCGCTAGAAACCTCGACACCGCTCACATTCCAACCATTCTCATGTGATTACATCTTGTTCGTATCCAGCGCATTTGCTGTTATGACCACTGATGCATTGCATCAATGAGTTATACGCATCCGGGGCCCTTTGAGCCCGGCTTTATGTTACCGCCTCAGGCGGTTTCGGTCGGCCTTGTCGACCAAAGGAGATTACATGGCTTTAACCCGTAAACTGCTGCCTTTACTGGTAGCGGTACAGCTTGGTATGGCTGGAACCAGCATGGCTCACGCGGCCTCTTATCTGTCCGTTGGTTATTTCAACGGTGGGGGTGACGTTACCGCCGGCCCTGGCGGCGATATCAATAAGCTGGACGTCACACAAATCACCCACCTCAATTACTCTTTCGGCCTGATCTATAACGACGAGAAGCAGGAAACCCATCCGGCACTAAAAGACCCTGCTCGTCTGCACCAAATTTATCTGTCACCCAAGGTGATGGCCGATCTGCAATTGCTGCCCGTTCTGCGTAAGCAAAACCCTGAACTGAAAGTGCTGCTGTCCGTTGGTGGCTGGGGCGCTCGCGGGTTCTCCGGTGCCGCAGCAACACCTGAAAGCCGCGCCGTTTTTATCCGTTCGGTGCAACAGGTCATTAAACAGTACCAACTGGACGGCATCGATCTCGACTGGGAATACCCGGTTAACGGTGCCTGGGGACTGGTCGAAAGCCAGCCGGCGGATCGCGCTAATTTTACCCTGTTGTTAGGGGAGCTGCGTAAGGCGCTGGATAACGGCAAATTGCTGACCATCGCCGTCGGCGCCAATGTGAAAAGCCCACAGGAGTGGGTCGATGTTAAGGGCATTGCACCCTATCTCGACTATATCAACCTGATGACCTATGACATGGCGTACGGCACTCAATACTTCAACGCCAACCTGTATGATTCCAAACAGTGGCCAACCGTCGCGGCTGCCGATCGTTACAGCGCCAATTTTGTCGTGGATAACTATTTGGCAGCAGGGTTGAAGCCCGCGCAATTAAACCTGGGGATTGGTTTCTATGGCCGGGTGCCAAAACGGGCGACCGAACCGGGTATAGATTGGGACAAACCAGACGCAGCTAAAAACCCTGTCACCCAGCCCTATTTCACTGCACGTGAAACTGCCGTGTTCAAATCCATGGGATTGGACCTCACCAAGGACAGTTACTTTAAATACAACGATATCGTCAGCAAACTGTTAAACGATCCGCAGCGGCGCTTCACCGCCCATTGGGACAGCGACGCTCAGGTACCTTATCTGACGATGAAATCTGCCGAAGGCAAGCCGCTGTTTGCCATTTCGTATGAGAACCCACGCTCGGTTGAGCTCAAAGCGGACTACATCAAAAGCAAAGGACTCGGTGGCGCCATGTTCTGGGAATACGGCGCGGATGACAATAACCGGTTGGCGCATCAATTGGCGGAATCACTGGGGATTAACAACGGGAAACGCTAAATCAACGGGGCGATGGCAGCATCGCCCCGTCGTCAGATTCACTGTGGTTTTAACTTCACCAGCGGTTCAGCAATGAACTGCTGTTTCAGTTCTTGCTTACTCTTCATCACTATCTGGCCATCAGTGCCGATGCTCATATGCTGAGGATCCGTATTGTGCAATGACTGCCACAGCATCACCGCCTGCAGGCTATTTTCTTTTTGTTCCGGGGTCAACGCGACGCCATCCGGCCATTTACCTAACTCAACAGCCAATACCAGGCGTTGATAGATTTCCGGCGTCATGGCGGCAATCAGGTCTTTCACGTCCATCAGAGCATTTCCTCACTCGTGGAAGAATAATTAGCTGAATCGATTTTTCTAACGGAATAATCGTTAGCCTGCCGTTTTTTCGCCGTTCTCGCCGTCAGTAAAGCTCAGCGACGCGGAATTAACGCAAAAACGCTCGCCGGTCGGTTGCGGGCCATCCGGGAAAACATGCCCTAAATGTGCGTCGCAGTGACCACAGCGAATTTCAACACGGTGCATATTGTGCGTATTATCATCAAGATAACGAATAGCATCGTCAGATACTGGCTCATAGAAGCTTGGCCAGCCACAACCGGAGTCATACTTGCTGTCGGAGTAGAACAGCGGTTGGTTACAGCACAGACAATGGTACACGCCCTCGCGTTTGTTGTGCAGTAATTTACCGGAATACGGAGCCTCGGTACCACGCTCTTGCGTCACATAACGTTGGATTTCATTCAGTTCCGTGCCCGGATGGTCAGGGGTTGTCTCTTTAGCCATTTGTGCGATTCTCTGAATGTGGATAATGTCAACGAAAACAATGAGTAATAATAACAAAAAATTAACAACACTGCAGCGATTTTTGGCCTAAACTGTAGGCCATAAAGGCCATGTCACGGCAATATGTGATGCCGATCACACATCTTAAACGGACTGACTTTATACTTGGCGGTTTGACCCCATATAACGGATGAGGCCGAACGCAAACGGAATGTGCAATAAGCACTCAAACCAACGTCTCAGGTTTGATTTGCAGCAAGAATTGACACGATTCCGCTTGACGCTTGGTAAGGTTTTTGTAATTTTACAAGCAACCTTTTATTCACTAACAAATAGCTGGTGGAATATATGACTATCAAAGTAGGTATCAACGGTTTTGGCCGTATCGGTCGCATTGTTTTTCGTGCTGCTCAAGAACGTTCTGACATCGAAATCGTTGCAATCAACGACCTGTTAGACGCAGAGTACATGGCTTACATGCTGAAATATGACTCTACTCACGGCCGCTTCAACGGCACTGTAGAAGTTAAAGACGGCCACCTGGTTGTTAACGGCAAAACCATCCGTTGTACCTCAGAAAGAGATCCGGCTAACCTGAAGTGGAACGAAGTCAACGTTGACGTCGTTGCTGAAGCAACTGGCCTGTTCCTGACTGACGAAACTGCACGTAAACACATCGCTGCAGGCGCTAAGAAAGTTGTTCTGACTGGCCCATCCAAAGACGACACCCCAATGTTCGTTATGGGTGTGAACCACAAATCCTATGCAGGTCAGGAAATCGTTTCTAACGCTTCTTGTACCACCAACTGCCTGGCACCACTGGCTAAAGTTATCAACGACAAGTTCGGCATCGTTGAAGCGCTGATGACCACTGTGCATGCAACTACCGCAACTCAGAAAACTGTTGATGGCCCGTCTCACAAAGACTGGCGCGGCGGCCGCGGCGCATCCCAGAACATCATCCCTTCTTCTACCGGTGCAGCTAAAGCTGTAGGTAAAGTTATCCCAGAACTGAACGGCAAACTGACCGGTATGGCGTTCCGCGTTCCAACTCCGAACGTGTCTGTGGTTGACCTGACTGCTCGTCTGGCAAAACCAGCGTCTTACAAAGAAATCTGTGCTGCTATCAAAGCGGCTTCTGAAGGCGAGCTGAAAGGCGTTCTGGGTTACACCGAAGACGAAGTAGTTTCTACCGATTTCAACGGTGAAACTCTGACTTCCGTATTCGATGCCAAAGCCGGTATCGCACTGAGCGACACCTTCGTGAAACTGGTTTCTTGGTACGACAACGAAACTGGCTATTCCAACAAGGTTCTGGATCTGATCGCTCACATCTCCAAATAATGGATTGATGTTAAGTGATGATGAGGGCGACATTTGTGTCGCCCTTTTTTGTTTCTACGGCGAACAAAAGGCAATCTGATGAACGAAAAGATTTTCACCCTACCCGTTACCGAACAAATTTCACCTTACATCAGCCAACGTCAACTCGACGAACTGCCTGTGGTGGTCGTTTCCCACCCCAAAGTACGCGCAGCAATCTCGTTGCAAGGCGCACATCTGTTGGCCTGGCAACCTAGCGGTGAAAAACCGGCTATTTGGCTGAGCAACAACACGCCGTTTAAAAAAGGCAATGCCATCCGCGGTGGCGTGCCTATTTGCTGGCCCTGGTTTGGCCCGGTGGCAAAACCCTCACACGGCTTCGCCCGCAATCAGCCGTGGAGCCTGACGGCGCATGACGAAGACGAGAACGGCGTCATACTGACATTCACGCTGAAAGACAATGAGCAAACTCGTAGCCTGTGGCCTCATGCCTTTACGCTGATTGCTCGCTTTAAGCTGGGTGAAGAATGCGAGATAGAACTGGAGTCACATGGTGACTATCAGGCAACCGCTGCGCTGCACACGTATTTCCAGATCGGTGATATTGCACAAGTTAACGTTGCCGGTCTCGGTGAGACTTATATCGATAAGGTCGCTGGCGGTTCAGAAGCACGCCAGGTGGGCGATGTGACCTTCGTGGGGCAAACTGACCGGGTTTACACCAAGCCAGATGCATACAGTCTGATTAAGGACGCATCGCTGCGGCGCACCATTGAGGTTCATCATCACCATATGAGTGATGTGATTGCCTGGAATCCAGGGGTGGAATTGTCTTGCAGCATGGCAGATATGCCAAACGACGGTTATAAAACCATGGTTTGCGTGGAAACAGGTCGCGTCAGCAAGCCTCTGGTGGCCGCAGGTGAACAACCGGCACGTTTGGCTGTGACCTTCCGCATCCGTAGCAACGCGTAGTCTTTCTTAGTGCGGTCAATAAGACCGCCTTCCGTTACTGCACCAAGAATGTGCAAAAGGGGCGTAAACGCCCCTTTTTGATGCACATGTTGCACGCTATTTGTGCGCAGCTGGATTAGAAGCTGTATTTCACGCCTGTCATCAACAGCCCGGTGTAAGATTTATCCACCATTGGGCTATCTTTCACTTCGTCAGACAGTTTGACATAGCGACCGACAAAGAAGGCATCCCAATCCTTGTTGATCTTGTAGTTAGCGCTCAGCTCAACATAAGGTGCCCAGCTATCGCTCGGCGTGTAGCTGTCAAGACCACTGCGGCGAGACTCGTCTTCACTCACGCCAAAGTAGTATTTGTTCTGGTTTTTGCTGCTCCACATCACACCCACTCCGGGTACCAAGGTAAAGGCGTCCAGATCAAATTTGTACAGATAGGCCAGATCACCGACGATACCATTGCTGTAATTCAGCGTATCACCTGTCAACGTCGTCCGCAGGATGCCCCACTCGGCAAAATGCGAATAAGCCAGGCCGGCCATCAGCGTGCCGCGACGTTTGTTCAACTGCTTCATGCGATCGTCGTCGCTGTCACCTGGGCGGTAACCCAACGGCGAGTAGTAGCCCATCAGGCTCAGTTGATTTTCCTGATCTTTCCACAGGTAATAACCGGCAGTCAGCGTCCGGAAGTAGAAGTCGTCACCTTCATAATTAATAACGGGTACCGGGTACACGCGGTCCTGATAACCACGATACGGGTCCGGACTAACCAGTGCGGAAGCACCGAGTGACCAAGTTCCTGCCTGAACACTTTGCGCACAAACCATTGCGGAAGCGATAATTGCTAGCGTTTTGAGTTGAAAAATCTTCACTGGTTCTTTTTCCATAAATAACAGAGTTAATTGCGGACATAGTTTATGTGAAAAATTCGTTACGCGCTGAATCTTTACAATGGAAAACGACTAAGATCGAATAACTTAGAACAGAAATATGAATTAATCATGGCAGAACAGTGACGTTTTTTGCCGCAGGCCGCGCCAGACAAGGCATTTGATACGCCTGTAATAACTGAGTCATTGATATGACTTAAAAAAAGCTTTTTATGACGCAGGAAATTTTCCGGTATGCAAACTAAGCTTAAATCAGAAGGTGAATGAATCCTGAGCCAGTGGCAATACAGCGCAACTCGCGATTATAAGCGCACCAAGTTGGCATACGGGTTGCTGTACTCAGGGATAACTTCTTCTTTCGGGGGCCACAAGACTATCACTAGCTCCCTTTAACCTGTGCTAATAACGAAAGGACGGGCATCGCCATGAACATATTTGACCACTATCGCCAGCGCTACGAAGCTGCCAAGGACGAAGAGTTCACACTGCAGGACTTTCTTACCATTTGCCGGCAAGATCGCAGTGCATATGCCAATGCGGCCGAACGTCTGCTGATGGCTATCGGTGAACCAGTTATGGTCGACACCGCGCTTGAGTCGCGCATGTCTCGCCTGTTCTCCAACCGCGTGATCGCACGCTACCCGGCATTCGAAGAGTTCTACGGCATGGAAGAAGCTATCGAACAGATAGTCTCTTATCTGAAGCATGCCGCGCAGGGCCTCGAAGAGAAAAAACAAATTCTTTACCTGTTGGGCCCTGTGGGCGGCGGGAAATCATCGTTGGCGGAACGCCTGAAGGCGCTGATGCAACTCGTACCGATTTACACACTGAGTGCCAACGGAGAACGCAGCCCGGTCAACGATCATCCGCTGTGCCTGTTCAATCCGCAGGAAGATGCCAATATTCTGGAAAAAGAATATAACATTCCTAATCGCTATCTCGGTACCATCATGTCCCCGTGGGCGGCTAAACGCCTGCATGAATTTGGCGGAGACATCACCAAATTCAAAGTGGTGAAAGTGCGCCCTTCCATCCTGGAACAGATCGCCATCGCCAAAACAGAACCGGGTGATGAGAACAACCAGGATATTTCTGCGCTGGTAGGTAAAGTGGATATCCGCAAGCTGGAAAACCACGCGCAGAACGATCCGGATGCCTATGGCTATTCCGGCGCCCTTTGCCGTGCCAACCAAGGGATCATGGAGTTCGTAGAGATGTTCAAGGCACCGATCAAGGTGCTGCACCCTCTGCTGACTGCCACCCAGGAAGGTAACTACAACGGTACCGAGGGGATTTCTGCCCTGCCGTTCAGCGGCATTATTCTGGCCCACTCCAACGAATCCGAATGGGTGACCTTCCGTAACAACAAAAACAACGAGGCATTCCTGGACCGTGTTTATATCGTTAAGGTCCCGTACTGCCTGCGGGTGTCGGAAGAGATAAAAATCTACGACAAACTGCTGGATCACAGCGAACTGACCCATGCCCCATGCGCCCCTGGCACACTGGAAACGCTGGCTCGCTTTACCGTGCTTTCACGCATGAAAGAGCCTGAAAACTCGAGCATCTACTCTAAGATGCGCGTCTATGATGGCGAAAGCCTCAAGGATACCGATCCGAAAGCCAAGTCGTATCAGGAATACCGCGACTATGCAGGGGTTGATGAAGGCATGAACGGCCTGTCCACCCGTTTTGCATTTAAAATCCTCTCAAGGGTGTTCAACTTTGATCACGCTGAGGTCGCTGCTAACCCGGTACACCTGTTCTACGTACTGGAACAGCAGATCGAACGCGAGCAATTCCCACAGGATTTGTCAGAGAAATACCTGGAACACCTGAAAGGCTATCTGATCCCGAAATACGCCGAGTTTATCGGTAAAGAGATCCAAACGGCCTATCTGGAATCCTACTCGGAATACGGCCAGAACATTTTCGACCGCTACGTGACCTATGCAGATTTCTGGATCCAGGATCAGGAGTACCGTGATCCGGATACTGGGCAACTGTTCGATCGCGAGTCCCTGAATGCTGAACTGGAGAAAATCGAAAAACCCGCTGGCATCAGTAATCCGAAAGACTTCCGCAACGAAATAGTCAACTTCGTGCTGCGTGCCCGGGCTAATAATAGCGGTCGTAACCCTAACTGGACCAGCTATGAGAAGCTGCGTACCGTGATCGAGAAGAAAATGTTCTCGAACACCGAAGAGTTACTGCCAGTGATTTCGTTTAACGCTAAAACCTCAACGGATGAGCAGAAGAAACACGACGACTTCGTCGACCGTATGATGGAAAAAGGCTACACCCGCAAACAAGTGCGTCTGTTGTGTGAATGGTATCTGCGGGTCAGGAAGTCTTCATAACGACTATATCCAAAGTCGTTGGCGGTTGTATCGACGGCAACTGAGCCTATCCCCGGGTGCGTACAAAGAGTACGTGGCCTGGGGTAAGCCGGGAAACCAACCAAAATACAGCCTCAAGTATGGCGGATATAATGAGAATTAGCGTCATGGAGATGGCATAGCAAGTTGGCAACGTCGTTTGGGGGATGTATGGCGTATTTTATTGACCGACGGCTTAATGGCAAAAACAAGAGCATGGTTAACCGCCAACGTTTCTTGCGCCGTTACAAGTCGCAAATCAAACAGTCGATTGCCGAAGCCATCAACAAGCGTTCGGTCACCGACGTAAACAGTGGAGAATCCATCTCGATCCCCACTGGTGATATCAACGAACCAATGTTTCATCAGGGTCGCGGTGGCACACGCCATCGCGTTCATCCAGGTAACGATCATTTCGTGCAGAATGACCGTGTCGAACGCCCTCAGGGTGGCGGGGGCGGTGGCAGCGGTCAAGGTAACGCCAGCCAAGACGGTGAAGGCGAGGATGAATTCGTCTTCCAAATTTCCAAGGACGAATATCTTGACCTGCTGTTTGAAGATCTGGCGCTGCCGAATCTGAAAAAGAACCAGTATAAGCAGCTTACAGAATACAAAACCCATCGGGCTGGTTACACCGCCAACGGCGTACCGGCCAATATTAGCGTGGTCCGTTCGCTACAAAATTCGCTGGCGCGACGTACTGCGATGACCGCCGGCAAACGACGCGCGTTACATGCGTTGGAGGACGAACTCACCCAGATGGAAAACACCGAACCGGTGCAACTGCTGGAAGAGGAAAGGCTGCGCAAAGAAATTGCTGAATTACGCAAAAAAATCGAAAGCGTGCCCTTTATTGATACGTTTGATTTGCGTTACAAAAACTATGAGCGCAGACCGGAACCTTCAAGCCAGGCAGTCATGTTCTGCCTGATGGACGTTTCCGGCTCAATGGACCAGGCCACCAAGGACATGGCTAAGCGTTTCTATATCCTGCTCTATTTATTCCTGAGCAGAACCTATAAAAACGTAGATGTCGTCTATATCCGTCACCATACTCAGGCAAAAGAAGTGGATGAACAGGAGTTCTTCTATTCGCAAGAAACCGGTGGGACTATCGTTTCCAGCGCGCTGAAACTGATGAACGAAGTGGTTGAAGAGCGTTACGACCCTGCGCAATGGAACATCTATGCTGCACAGGCGTCAGATGGTGACAACTGGGCCGATGACTCACCGTTGTGTCATGAGTTGTTGGCAAAACAGCTGCTGCCCATGGTGCGTTATTACAGCTACATCGAAATCACGCGTCGCGCCCACCAGACGCTGTGGCGGGAGTATGAAGACTTGCAGGCGAAATTCGAAAACTTTGCCATGCAGCATATCCGCGAACCGGATGATATCTACCCCGTATTCCGCGAACTATTCCACAAGCAGACCGTGTAATTAACATTGTGAATCGCAGCCGGCTAATCTCATTAGCCGGCTGTTTTTTTGCAGGATAAGCACGTTCTTTCAGCACCAACCCTGACGCTTATCTACAGCCCCACTATCCTCTTCTCTGCAACACATTCCGTGATCTCGGCGGGATGAATACGTCGCAATTTTGTTGAGGATATTCTGATACCTGCGTCATTTCGTCTTTTCCCCTTGTCGCTTAAAGTTAGCTGCGGTACTGTCGCCATCTGGACACACACCACACCAAAATCAGAATAGAATCCAGTTTGTCGCTATCATCCCTTAATCCCGCCGCTGTGCGGGATTTTTTTGATATCAGCCTTGGCAAGACAATGAGATAGCACGTCACAAACCCTACTGACAGAAATTGGCAGTGGCAGCCTTTAAGCTTGGTACTCCTGCGTGGGGTAACGCCTCGCTCCACGCCAACAAATGCAGGGAAAGACGCACCAATGAAACGCGCTATCACCGTTATTACTGACAACTTTTCCGATTGGGAAACGGCTTTAATCAACTCAACTTGCCGCGGTTATTATGGTTTTGATATCCGCTTTGCGGCCCCAAATGGTGACCCGGTCATCTCCTCCAGCGGTATGTTTGTGACGCCGCAATTGTCGATCGAAGCCATCCCGTTGGACGACATTGATTTGTTAATCATTTGCGGTGGTACGGCATGGCAGACAAAAGAAGCGCCTGATATCAATGGCCTGGTGGCTGAGGCATACAGCAAGAATATCGTTGTCGCAGGAATTTGCGACGGAACCCGGGTTCTGGCACAGGCGGGCGTGCTTGATAACTGCCGTCATACCTCTAATTCGGCAGAAAACCTGTCGTCAGTACCGGGCTATCGGGGAGGTGCGCACTATCAAGACGTGCCTTATGCCGTGACCGATCAACGTATTGTGACAGCGCCGGGGAGTGCCCCCGTCAGCTTTATGGCAGAAATTTTAGCGACGCTGGGGATCAGAGACCGCAACATTCAGGCTTATCTGGCAATGCACGCGGCTGAACACAGTAAGCCGGTTTAATCCGCTTGCGCAATGACCGCCGCAACGGCCCATAAGTCACTACAGTGAAACGAGCTGCCCAGCATACAGAACTGGCCCTGTAGGCTGTCCAGTGGGGGATCCACCCGCAGGTTCCAGGCTGATGGCGATAGTCATTCCTTTGGACAACTGAATCTGATCCAGAGTCAGCCTGGTCACGTCTCTCGCCGCAACCACACCAAGCGACACCGGTTTTTCCCCGGCGGGTATCGCCCACAGTTGCAGACTGTTTGTCGCAGCAATTTGTTGTGGATTAACTGGGGTGAGTTGCAGATGTTTTACCGCTTTGTCGAGACTGACAATCCACTGCTCGCTACCGCGTTGCTCGCTACTCAGCACCAACGCGGGGGTAAACTCCGGCGGTTGTGCGATAAAACGCGGCACCAGTACCACCGCGGCCAAACCCGCGGCGAGTGCCCAGGCGAGATAATCCCAGCGCCACTGGCGTTGGCGTGACAGCGGTGGCAGGCTAAGTTGGATTTTCTTCCATACCCGTTCCGGCGGCGTTATCGGGATCAACGCGTGATCAAGAGGCGCTAATAACTGCTGCCAACGTGCCACCAATGCGGCCAGCTCTGGCTCGTGGCGAATTCGCTGTTCCAGTTTGAATCTCGCCGGGCCGCGCAGCGTGCCTAACGCATACTCCGCAGCCAGGGCTGAGTCATACTCCCCCCGGTTTTTCATAATCCCACGCAGTCTTTTAGATGGTCGAGAGCTCGGCGGATCCAGCTTTTAACCGTGCCAAGCGGTTGTTGAAGATAAACGGAAACTTCACCGTGCGACATTCCCTGATAATATGCAAGCACGATACTTTGTCGTTGATCGGTGGGCAAATGATCCAAACACGCCGTGAGCTTTTCTCCCTCTTGCGAGCGTTGCAACGCCTCGGCTGGTTCAGCGAAACTGTCACCGTCACCATCAAAATCAACCAGCTCATCCTCGCGTTCTGCCGCCTTTCCGCCCGCACTTCGTAACCAGTCAATAGCGCGGTTGCGCACAATGTGTGTCAACCAGGTCAGTGGAGAACTGAGCAGCGGATCGTAACTGGCTGCTCGATTCCATACGCTGATGAAGCTCTCATGCAGCACGTCTTCTGCCCAAGATTGCCGCCTGAGGATACGCAAGGCAACGGAATACAAACGCGGTGACGTTTGGCGATAGAGTTGTTCAAAAGCCTGGCGATCGCCACGTCCAATGGCTTTCATCATCGCCACATCATGTTCTGGTAAGGGTTCAGTCATGTCCCATCCTGATTAAGGTGCGGGGGCTGTCGCTCAGACCACCCGCACCAAGTATAGACCCAATTTATTTAGGCATCAGGACAGTATCAATAACATCGATCACCCCATTATTCTGGAACACATCATAGGTGCTGATATTCGCAATATTACCCTTTCCATCTTTAAGCTGAATATTGTGTGGCCCATTGTTCATGATCCACAAAGGTTGCCCATTCACCGTTTTCAATTCTGCTGTTCCCTTGCCGTCATGGATTTTTTTCTCCAGTTGTTTCATGTCATACCTGCCTGCTACAACGTGATAGGTCAGCACGCTGGTGAGCAACGCCTTGTTTTCCGGCTTCAGTAAATTATCGACGGTACCCGCCGGTAATTTGGCAAAGGCAGCATTGGTGGGCGCAAAGACAGTAAATGGCCCTTTCCCCTGCAGAGTATCCACTAACCCAGCAGCCTTAACCGCAGCCACCAGGGTTGAATGGTCTTTGGAGTTAACCGCATTTTCGATGATATTTTTACTCGGATACATGGCTGCACCACCGACCATAACCTGATCACCCATCATGGCAGCAGCAGACACACCGCTGAACAAGACTGATGCACATAAAACGCCAGTAATAAGCTTTTTCATGACCATTTCCTCGAAGGTAAGGGAGGTAAAGTTTTGCCTCACATTCTGATATACGTACGAGGAGATGCTTTTGGATGCAGCTGGAGAGAAATTATTTAAGCAGTCAATCTCTATAAATGAAAAACCCCACGGCAGTGGGGCCTTGAAGCAAACAACCTTTACGAAGCCTTCGCTGCTTCATCAATTAAAGCCGCCACTTCCTGAGGGTGCGAAGCGAGAGAGGCATGACTGGCATTCAAGGTAATGACTTTTTTCGCTTTTAACCGCGCTGACATTCGCTGTTGATTCTCTGGCGCAATCATCCGGTCATTACGGGAGATTTGATACCATGATGGTTTGTGCTTCCACGCAGGCTCAGTAATAGCATTACCGAAGGTACTGGCCAACGGCGCCTTTTGCGTCACAGCCATCACCAGAGCTTCATCGGCAGCAAGATCCTGACAGAAGCTTTCGTGAAATTTATCCGCTTTGATCCATAAATAACCGTCACTGTCCGGCATTAGGTTCACTGCCGCAACGGGAGGATGTTCTTGCGTAATTCCACCCGCGCTTTCACCCGCGTCCGGTGCAAACGCGGCGATATACACCAACCCGACGACGTTCGGTAGATTACCCATTTCACTAATAACTGCACCGCCATAAGAATGTCCGACCAAGAGCACCGGGCCGCCCTGCTGTGCGACCATCTTACGCGTGCGTTCAGCATCATCAGCCAACGATGTCAGCGGCAGTTCTACGGCGTGAATGGAGTCATATCCCTTACGCGACAATTCGGTAATGACGTTGCTCCAGTGCGCTGCACCGCCCCAAAATCCATGAACCAGGACAACTGTGGGTTTTGTCTTCATTACTGATTCCCTCTTTAACGTGGAGGCGCTACGTCAAACTCGTTCATTGAGTGCTGTGATCCTCTCAGCATCCTCTGCCCTGAATCAAAACGCCTTATATGCCCTGTTGTATATAGTGCACACCTATCGTTTTCAGCAATAGCTCCGAATAGTTAACTTATGGGGCATCCCTCCTCGCACTCCATTCGGTACGTGTTATTTCCCAGATTTCCGTAAGCATGCGGCCACCCACATAGTCATTTTCTTTTGTTGCGACCACACGCATACCGCTCTGCATAGAAATAGATCGTGACGCCAGGTTATCCTTTGCCTTGGGCACCCTCAACACAGTTTGCTCCAGCACATTGAACCAGTAATCTGTCACGATCTGACTGGCTTCCGTCATCAATCCCTGACGTTGCCATTCTTGGGCAAGCCAGAAACCCCGGTTGCTGCCACCGTCAAGACTCAGGTTAATCACACCGATCAAATGCCGTTCATCCTCTTGGCGCCGGATAGACCAAAACCAGCCAGTCCCTGCCGCCATCGCCGGTAATGCCACATGATTGATAAATTCAAGCGCGGCACCATCAGGGTATGGCCAGGGTATTTGGCATGTCATATGACGTACGATTTCCCATCGTGGAAACAAACGCTGAATATCTCCAGCATCGGCGCGTTCCAATGGGCGTAATACCAATCTACCGCTGACTAATACAGGAATATCCAAGGGAAAGTCTCCAATACTTAGGGCTGGTCTGGCGGCAAAGCACTCCTTCGCTGACATTAAAACTAGGATTTATACCCATTACGATCTAAAATCTCATGTAAAAACAATAAGAAGTAATTTCACCAAAATCGAAAGGGAAGTTTTACATGAAGGAAATGATCTCTATCCTTTTTATCGCAGGCCTTTTGGCCATGCTGTTTTCATGGCTGTTTGTCTATGGCCTCAACATCCATTAGGGTTCCATAAAATAAAAAACCCCGGCATGTACAAACGCCAGGGCTTATTGTGCTACACGACATTCACGGATGCATTTCCATTGAAAACACCGGGAAATTAGACAGTTATTGCTTCGTCTGGATCCAGAATGCGTGGATCAACCCTGGGAAGTAGCCCAATAAGGTTAAGATGATATTGAGGATAAACGCCCCACCGATGCCTTTATCAAGCAATACACCCAGTGGCGGCAGGATGATGGTAAATACGATTCTCCAAAAGCTCATAATTGCACCTCATGTTGTTCTACATGACACCAACATATTACATTATCTTAACATTTTCAAATCATCTCATTACTGAATACTCTGAAAACCCAGCGACACGGACATATATCCACATATTTTGTGGTTATATATAACAAATTGAACAAACAATTAATAAGCATTGATTATGTAGAATTAAGCTCCTAGAATTCACAGCTTAAAAATACATCTGGGATCGGTTTCATGTCGTCGCTGTGGGTTGCAACACAATACTTTTATTTAATTGGCCTGTTAGTCTCTATGATTTTTACCTACCTGGTCAGTCGGGACACGATTAAGATTCGTTTTATCAGTGCATTAACGATTGGTTTGACCTGGCCTCTGAGCTTGCCTGTAGTGTTGATGTTCTCCTTGTTCTAACGCTATAGAAACCGCCCCGCCAAACATCGACGGGGCGATATTACCCTTTCTTTAGAAGTCGTATCCGACCGTTGCCACCAGGGTACGCTCCGCTCCCCAGTAACAATAACCGGTGCCGTAACACGCAGCGACGTACTCTCTGTCCGTCAGGTTATTCACGTTCAATTGCACATAGGCACCTTTCAACGACGGATTAACGCGGTCTAAATTCATTCGTACCGAGGCATCGAGTAGCGTCACGGAAGGAATACGCAGCGTATTTTCATTGTCCGCCCACTGTTTACCGATGTAACGCGCCCCAGCACCCACCTCAACACCGTAAGCCGTCGCGTATTTTCCCCACAGTGACGCCATTTGTTCTGGCACCAAATACGGTGTATTGCCGTCGTTGCCATCAATTGCGTCTTTGAACTTCACTTTGTTATAGGTATAGCCAGCAATCAGATCGAAACGATCGGTGATCTTGCTGCGAGCCTCGAGTTCAACACCTTGAGAATGCACCTTACCGGCAGGCAGATAATAACTTTGCTGTACAACGCGGTTGGCTACATCTTTCTGCGTCAAGTCATAAAGCGCCACGCTGTAGATTGATGAACTGCCTGGCGGCTGGTATTTCAAACCCACCTCATATTGCTCGCTGGTGCTCGGTTTCAACATATGTCCGTTCTGATCGGGCAGCGCCTCCGGCGTCACCGCCGTGCTATAACTGGCATAAGGTGAAAAACCACTATCAAAATGATAAAGCAACGACGCACGTCCGCTGAAGTTATCATCACTACGCGCATCGCTAGTGCCCGTGTTGAGCACCGTATTTTTTGAATCTATGCGGTCAAAACGGCCGGACAGATTCAGATACCAGTTCCGCAGACTGATTTCATCCTGTAGATACACCCCCGTCTGCTCATAGTGACGTCTGGAATCGGTATGCGTAAGATGGGTTAACCCCGCGCCACCGGACACGCCGGTATAGGGATTCAACGTAGAAGCCCCTGCTGACTCATCCCACAGATTGTTACGAAAGCGCTGGTAATCCAGCCCCAGCATCACTTTATGTTCCAGCAACCCGGTAGCAAAATCAGCTTCAAGTTGATTATCGACAGCAAATGCATCCAACGAGGTCGCAGAACCGCTGTAATAGCGGTTCAACAATTGGTGTTCTGGATCCCAGCCAATCTGATATACCTGCTGTAATTCAACATTGGAATGGGTATAGCTGGCATTTTGCCGGAATGACCAAACATCGTTAAAACTGTGTGAGAAAGCGTAGCTGTAGATTTGTTCCCAGCGTTTGAACACATTACGGCTGCTTTCGCCGTCGAAGAACCCTCGGCCCAGTTTGTCTCCTGAGCTTGAGTAAAGGCTCCCATCAGCCGGCACCGCGCTGTGATAGCCGCCAGAAGGATCTTTTTGCAAATAGGCTTTTAACAACAACGAGGTATTTTCGTCCGGCTGCCACAGTAATGACGGTGAAATAGCATAACGTTCTTCGCGCTGGTGGTCATACATGGTTTCACTGCTGCGCGTCATTCCCGTCAAGCGATAAGCCCATTGATCCGATAATGGCCCTGTCACATCAAAGGCACCGCCTTTAGTGCTGTTGTTACCGGCACTGAGATTAACGTGCCCCTGCGTGTCGAACTGCGGCCGCTTGGACGTGAGCGCGACCAACCCACCCGGAATGCTTTGCCCATACATCACCGACGAGGGCCCTTTAATAATATCGATACGCTCCAGGAACCAAGGGTCAACCTGCAAGGCATTGTAAGTGCCGCCGTCACTCAACAAACGTAAACCATCAAGGAAAGTATTATTAACGTCACCACCATGAAAACCACGTAACGCAATGGTGTCATAGCGCGTCGCACCACCGGAAAAATTGGTAAAGACACCCGGTGCATATTTCAACGCATCGTTAACCGTCTGGCTACTCTGATCGGTCATCTGCTTGCGCGTAACCACCGAGACAGACTGCGCCGTCAGGACCAGGGGGGTATCGATTTTAGTGGCTCCCTGGCTGGTAGTGGCCTGGTAGCCTTGTGTTTGTGCCTCTGCCGTGTCTGCGGTTTTTGCCGTGACGACCAACGTATCTTCAGCTAACGACGTCAATGGCAGGAAGATCGCGAATGCACATAAAACACGCGACCTTTTGACAGGAAAAATAATCGACATGCTTGTAATCCCTAGTAAATATCATTAAATCGCACTCTATGAGCCAGCTCGCCCGTTACAACGAGTAATGCGTCCACAGAGGCTTACAAAATGTAAATACTAATGATAATCACTCTCTTTATCCATAATGATTTACACTATACGTTGGCTTTTTATGAACCTCCGAAGTGACTCAGCCCACAGGTGCCCCATAGTCAGAATGGACATATCTTATTGAAAATAAAAAAAGTGCCAGCTCAAGGCTGGCCATAGAATGGGAGTAAATGTGACAGGTACGTACCGGATTGGGTGGCGCATAAGGGATATCCCTTCTCACCCTTTTCAGCCAAAAATGATAACGATTATCATTATATTTTGAAAAGTGCTTAGTATCTACAACTTTTACAGCATTGGGTACTGACCTTCAACGAGGTCTGGTGAACCGGGCATACAAACGCCCTATCGCAAACAGCGTTCCCCAAACCAGAACATTCAACCCACCCCATACGACGAATACGTATATAAAGGTTTGATAAATGGGAATGCCCCGATCGGCGGAGAATGGATTAAAATGCCAAAATCGAATAATGACGAAAGGGTTTAAGTTAAACCACTTAAAAAAGAAAGCGACCAGCATTGGCGGAAGCAAAAAATAAAGACCCAGCGTAAAAATCAACAGATACGCTGCGAAGCGGCTATTTTTATAATCTTTCATATCAATGAATTACCATTAGAATTCAACTATTAACGCCAAAGCTCGTATTGTTCGATACAGACCTGACATACCTTGATTAGTTCCCATTCGGGGCCAAAATAAAGCCTGTTTGGCGTTTCAAATTCATTTAGTTTTTGGGTGCTATAACGCTAGTCAGCTCAGGAGGCTTCAATGATACCGGACTATTGCCCTATACCACCAACCCCCAAAAAACTCAAAGTCATCTATGGCTGGTATATATATACCGTCTATGCACAGTTGATCTTTAATGTTTACCTGGCGGTATATAACGGCTGTGTCAGGCACCCGATTGAAGCGCCGTTGATCTCAGTGTGCCACAGCCTGTTCATCGCATTTATTCTCTATCAGGTGTTGAAAAAACGCACGCATTTCGCTTGGGTTATGTTGGCCTATTACATTCTGATGCGACTGTATTACGCCAATGTACTGCATATTGAATTCAATGCATGGAGCCGTGGGCTGGTATTTATTTTTCTGACGCTGCTGCTTACGGGCACCGTCGCCGTAGGGCAACTGGCAACGCCACCCCTGCGTCAAGATTGGTTGGCACGCCTGGGCTGGCGGCAATGGATAACACTGGCTAGTTTGGCAGGCATATTGACGCCGTTGATTACCATCGATTATTTGGGCTGAGCGCCGGTCATTGTCTTGGGATGTGAGGCTCGGAGATATCTACCAGACGGCACACTTTGGTGTAGTTGTTAGACTTTTCACATATTTTATCAGTGACAAAAACGCCAAGGTAGCTCAATACCAGCAGATAACCGACCATACACAAAATGAAAATAAACGTTCTCACCGATAGAACCAACCCGACAACAGAACCCTGAGTATCATACCTCGGTTACCCTGCCTTAGACTATTTCAAAGTATTCTTTAAATCCGCCGGTCATTTCAGACATACAGGCCTGACGGCGCATCCTCGCCCGGTTTGTAGTAAGATTATGCACGACCTCACTTAGCCGGGAGCCCCAATGCACCATCTCATGTTAGACATTGAAACGCTGGACATAAAGCCAAGCGCGGTGATTCTGGTCGTTGCCGCTGTCTTTTTCGATCCCCAAACCGGCCAACTGGGCGCCGAGTTTGAAAACGCCGTGAGTAGCCAAAAAGATCAACCCGGCAGGACCATCAGCCTGGATACCGTCGCCTGGTGGGCGAAACAATCAGATGGAGCCCGTAAGCTGGCTTTCGGTGGCACTGAGACACTTAAACGAACGCTGACCAACCTGAGCCGGTTTATCCATATGAACAGCACCGACCCGGTAAAAGTCTGGGGTAACGGTAAAGAATTCGACTGCGCCATCCTCGAACATGCCTTTCAGCAGCTTGAAATGCCGTGCCCCTGGAAGTTTTGGGATACGCAAGACGTTCGTACCGTGATCACGCTGGCCGAACTGCTGGGTTTCAATCCCAAGAAGGAACGGGCATTCGAGGGCACGCCTCATCGCGCCTTGGATGACGCCAAACATCAGGCGCGCTACGTGGCAGATACGATCTCAGCACTTTACTATCGTAAAAACTCTGCACTGTAAGCGGAGCAGACAGGCGAAGCGATAACCAGCCTATGTTTTGCCCCTTTCTATTTAACGCCAGAGTCTCTACTCTAGCCCTCTTTGTCACTCGGACGTGCTGTTTTTGTTATGCAAAAATTTCTGTTTCTGCTTCTTAGCCTGGTACTTCTCGGCCCGCTGGGCATCGATCTTTATTTGCCGACTATCCCCGCGATCGCTCTCGGCCTTAACAGCAGCGAAGCGCTGATTCAGTCCACTATTTCGTTGTTCATTCTGGTATTGGGCCTTGGGCAGATTATCGCCGGCCCGTTAGTGGATAACTACGGTCGCAAGCCGGTGGCGTTGGCAGGTATTGTTATTTATATGCTTGGCGCGGCCATGGCGGCGTTGGCAACCACGCCAACGGTGTTTGTTGCCTCGCGACTGCTGCAAGGTGTCGCGGTTTGTTGCACTGCGGTAGTGGCATTCAGCGGTGTGCGTGACCGAATGAACGGTGACGATGCGGCGCGCGCCTTTGGTTTTCTCAACGGCACGCTGAATATTATCCCTGCACTGGCACCGCTGCTCGGCGGTCTGCTAGCTGAAGCCTTTGGCTGGCGCGCACCGTTCTGGTTCCTGGTGTGTTACGCCCTGGCTGTCTTGATACTGATCGCCCTGCGGCTGCCAGAGACTCGCCCGGCGGATACTGTGCGTGTCAAAGGATTACCGGTGCGACAATATGCCCGAATTCTTAGCGACCGCCGCTTTTTGTCCTTCGCCGTAGTTAACTCTGGGGCGATGGGGATGGCGCTGACGTATGTTTCACTAGCGCCTAACGTGTTGATGGGAACCGCCGGCCTAACCCCGTTGCAATTCTCACTGGTGTTTGGCGCTAACGGCTTTTGGATCATGCTGGTGAGTTTTTTCGCCAATCGGATTATTCACAAGGTCGGGCGGCCAGTATGCCTTGCGACCGGCGGGCTGTTGATGGGCATCGGCTGTGTTGGATTGCTGCTTGGCGTGTTCTTGCTGCCAGGCCCGGCGCAAACTCACTGGCTGGCTTATATGCTGCCTGTCGCCTGTGCCTGCGCAGGGCTTGCCTTTATGATGGGGCCGGCAACCAGCTACGCGCTGGAGCCGTACTCTAACGAGGCTGGAGTTGCCTCTGCCCTGGTGGGATTTGTACAGATGGCCGGTGGTGCGGGGCTAGGCTTATTGACAATGGCACTGCCGTTGCAACCCAAGCTGTCACTCGCACTGGTGATGCTGGTGGGTTGCCTGCTGGCGCTGCACGCGCGGCAGCGCAGCAAGCAAATTAAAGGTCAATTGAAGAAAGTCGCCTGAGGCTTTTAAGCCTCAGTGGTCACGGGTACCCTGGCGGCCAACGCCGTCAGTAATTCATAGCCCAACGTGCCTGCCGCGGCAGCAACATCGTCAACCGGCAGGCGTCGTCCCCAAAGCTCTACTTCCGCCCCAATTTGGGCATTTGGGCATGGCGTCAAGTCAACCACCAGCATATCCATTGAAACCGTACCCAACGTCCGCGTCAGCACACCGTCTACCCAGACAGGTGTCCCGGTCTGCGCATGGCGCGGATAACCGTCTGCATAGCCACAAGCAACTACGCCAATACGCTGCGCACCTTCGGCACGGTAGCGCCAACCATAGCCAACCTGATCGCCGCGTTTCAACGTTTGAATCCCTATGATCTCGCTGCTCAGCGTCATGGTGGGCTGCAAACCGCTCTCCGCAATGTCACGCCATTGCCCGCTGGGCGAAGCGCCATAGAGCACAATACCTGGCCGCACCCAGCTACCATGGGTTTCTGGGTGCCACAACGTGGCGGCAGAGTTAGCTAAACAACGCGGCAAAGGGATAGACGACGCCGCGTCTTCAACAACCCTCATTTGCTCTACCACTCCCTGAGGGCCATCAGCAGTGGCGAAATGACTCATCACCGTCATGTTCGCAATATTGCTTATCTCCCTCGCTTTCAACCAAACCGCGTGCAAACGTTCCGGTGCAAATCCCAGACGATTCATACCGCTGTTCACTTTCAGGTAAACATCCAGTGGCGCCGACAGTTTAGCTTCAGCTATCGCCGACAATTGCCAATCACTGTGCACCGATGTGGTCAAACGATAGCGATCGAGCAAGGCCAAATCTTGCGGCTTGAAAAAACCTTCCAGTAAAAGAATCGGCCCCTGCCAGCCAGACTCTCTCAAGGTAATGGCTTCAGCGAGATCCAACAGAGCAAAACCGTCGGTCTGTGCCAAACTGCGCCAAATATGTTTAATACCATGACCATAGGCATTGGCCTTTACGACCGACCAGACTTTAGCGCTGGGGGCAAAACGCCGAACAACCTGCAGGTTATTTTCAAATGCGCCAAGGTGCAACGTGGCGGAAATCGGGCGAGGCATGGGCACTCCTACGGGCCTGCGAATGCCGTCACGGGACAACGCCCGTGACGACAACATCAATAAATTGGGTTCTTAACGCGCGGGATGCACATCATTTAAAGGGCCGGCGTAGCGGTTATGAAATCCAGCGCTGTATCGCGCCACCCCCAGGTCCTCCGAAGGAATAGCCGGCGTGATACCGGAAATGAGATCAGAAAGTAGCTGCCCAGAACCGCAGGCCATTGTCCACCCCAGTGTGCCGTGTCCGGTGTTCAGGAACAGGTTTTTCAGCGACGTTTTACCGACAATCGGCGTGCCGTCCGGCGTCATCGGGCGCAGACCTGTCCAGAACGTCGCATCTTCCACCCGCCCACCGTTAGGGTAAAGATCGCGTACTACCATCTCCAGCGTCTCGCGCCGTTTTTGCTCAAGCTGGGTATTAAAACCGACAATTTCCGCCATGCCACCGACGCGAATACGCTGGTCGAAACGGGTGATGGCGATTTTGTAGGTTTCATCCAGTACGGTCGAGAATGGGGCAGCAGCCTCATCCGTGATCGGGATGGTCAGTGAATAGCCTTTCAGCGGGTATACCGGGATCGACACGAGGTCGCGCAACAGCGCTGTGGAATAGGACCCGAAAGCAACCACGTAACTGTCAGCCTTGAAGATTTCGCCGCCGCACTGTACGCCACTGATTTTATCGCCTTCAACCAGCAAGCGATCAACGCTGCGGTTATACAAAAAGGTGACTCCTGCTTGTTGTGCCAGTTTAGCCAGTTGCTGGGTAAACAGTTGGCAATCACCGGTTTCGTCGTTTGGCAGTTGAAGCCCGCCGGTCAGCTTGTGCGCGACCTGGGCCAATGCGGGCTCAACGCTGGCCAGTTGGTTCGCTTCCAACAGCTTGTAAGGCACGCCGGCATCTTCCAGAACAGCAATATCCTTCGCTGCACTTTCAAACTGTTGCTGCGTTCTGAACAGTTGCAGCGTACCGCCTTGGCGGCCTTCATACTGGATGCCGGTTTCCTGGCGCAATGCTTTGATACAGTCGCGACTGTATTCTGCCAACCGCACCATCCGCCCTTTATTGGTCATATAGTGTTCAGTATTGCAGTTTTTTAGCATCTGCCACATCCAGCTTAACTGGAAACTGCTGCCATCAAGACGAACAGCGAGCGGCGCGTGGCGCTGGAACATCCACTTGATCGCCTTCAGCGGCACACCCGGCGCCGCCCACGGAGCCGCATAGCCCGGTGAGATTTGCCCGGCATTCGCTGCGCTGGTTTCCATCGCCGGACCAGGCTGACGATCAATCACGGTGACCTCATGCCCCGCCTTCGCCAAATACCAGGCGCTCGCAACACCCACAACTCCACTACCTAAAATTACCACTCGCATCGCTGACTCCAGCTCAAGGCATCACAAAGCATAATCTTCTGCTCACAGGAAATTAACTCAGTGGAAAAATCCGTCCAACATCTTAGTCATCAAACGTGACAACATTCACAATTAATTTATCGTTCATGGCCGGTTCTTTTGCAATAGCTACCTATAAATAGCGATAAGATGTTGTGAAAGCCCGATTTTAGAGCGAAACAATGACCCATATGCTATCAATGACAGCATTGATAGCATAGAAAAAAACCCTAGTACGCAACATGGATTTAACAGAACATAAAAATGAAACACCCGCACATAAACAGAATAAAAAACCATAAAAATGACATTAAACTGCCATAACCTTTTGTAAGCCTTCAGCCCCCCTACAGCAGAAAAAACTCACTATAAAAGCCCTCAGGTACATCATTATTGGGAATCGGCGAGACAGATCGTTGAATTTTTAAGCTTTATATCATTATTCCCTCTGCCCAGATTGAGCTACGATTGATCTAGGGTTTGCCGTTTGAGCAAGGTCCGTAATAACGAGGGTGCGCTGATGACTACTTCAACACATGACAAGGTCAAGGAAGATAAACGTCTGAGTGATGGACCGGACTGGTCGTTCGAGCTGCTGCAGGTGTACCTGGAGCACATCGATCGCGTGGCCAAACATTACAAGCTAGACACCTATCCGCATCAGATTGAGGTCATCACCTCTGAGCAGATGATGGACGCTTATTCGAGCGTCGGCATGCCGATTAACTATACCCATTGGTCATTCGGTAAAAAATTCATTGAGACCGAGCAGCGTTATAAACATGGGCAGCAAGGCCTGGCCTATGAAATTGTGATTAACTCTAACCCCTGCATCGCGTATCTGATGGAAGAAAACACCATCACCATGCAGGCATTGGTTATGGCGCATGCCTGCTACGGGCACAACTCCTTTTTCAAGAATAACTATTTGTTCCGCAGTTGGACCGATGCCAGTTCTATTGTCGATTATCTGTTGTTCGCCCGTCACTACATCAGCCAGTGCGAAGAACGCTACGGGGTTGAAGAGGTAGAGAAGCTGCTTGATTCCTGCCATGCCTTGATGAATTACGGCGTTGATCGTTACAAACGACCGCAGAAGATTTCATTGGTTGAAGAAAAAGCTCGCCAGAAAAGCCGCGAAGAGTACCTGCAAAGCCAGGTAAATACGCTATGGAAAACCCTGCCGCGTGTCGAGCGTGAAGAGGCCCCTGAGCAAGCTCGCCGTTATCCAAGTGAACCTCAGGAAAATATCCTCTATTTCATGGAGAAGAATGCACCGCTGTTGGAACCGTGGCAGCGCGAGGTTCTGCGCATTGTGCGTAAAGTGAGCCAGTATTTTTATCCGCAGAAGCAAACGCAGGTGATGAACGAAGGCTGGGCGACATTCTGGCACTACACCATCCTTAATCATCTGTACGATGAAGGCCGGGTCACCGAACGTTTTATGCTGGAGTTTTTACACAGCCATACTAACGTGGTGTATCAACCGCCTTACAACAGCCCTTATTACAACGGTATTAACCCGTATGCACTGGGCTTTGCCATGTTCCAGGACATCAAACGCATCTGCCAATCGCCAACCGAGGAAGACCGCTATTGGTTCCCGGACATCGCTGGTAAAGATTGGTTGGAAACGCTGCACTTCGCCATGCGTGACTTCAAGGATGAAAGTTTTATCAGCCAGTTCCTGTCACCGAAGATCATGCGCGACTTCCGGCTGTTCACCGTGCTGGATGACGATCGTAATAACTATCTGGAAATTGCGGCAATCCATAATGAAGCGGGTTACCGGGCAATCCGAGAAGAGCTTTCAGCGCAATATAACCTGAGTGACCACGAGCCAAACATTCAGATCTGGAATGTGGATTTACGTGGCGATCGCTCATTAACGCTGCGCTATATCCCGCAGGACCGTGCGCCACTGGACAAGAGCCGGCGTGAAGTGATGAAACACTTACACCGTTTGTGGGGGTTCGACATTATTTTGGAACAGCAAAACGAAGACGGTAGCGTCGAGCTACTGGAGCGTTGTCCGCCGAGGCCCACACCGTTATAGCCTTACAACCATAACAAAAGGGGCGCCATTGGCGCCCCTTTTACATCATGCGGGAATGTTGGTTAACGACGCGCTTCGGTCAGATCACTCGGCATGGTGCCTTGCATGCTCTGCCAGATAGCACCGCTGTCTTTACCGTAGTTACGCACGCAATCCATTACCTGATCGTACGACTTCTCATGACACAGCGTTGACAGCTTGCTGTAGAAGGTCAACGCCAGTTTGCGCGATTCAGGGTTTGAGAAATAGTAGCGGCCAACGCGGGTATATAGCCCTTTCAAGCCGTTAAAAATCAGGCCGTAAATCGGGTTACCGGAGGCAAACGCCAAACCACGGAAAATTTCGTAGTCCAGCAGATTGAAAGCATCAGCTTGATCTTCCACCTGGGTGGCTTTCGCTAACACTTCCTGAGCGGCCTCTGGATGATTACGCACCGCTGCGCGAATAAAGATCGCCGCAATATTGGTGCGAACAGACAGCAGGTTGTCGATCAGTTGCGGGACGCTTTGGTGATCAAGGCGTGCCACTGTCTCAAGAATATTAAGGCCTGAGGTTTCCCAGAAATTATTTACTTTGGTCGGTTTGCCATGCTGAATGGTCAGCCAGCCATCACGGGCCAGGCGTTGTAAAACTTCGCGTAACGTGGTGCGTGTAACACCAATCAACTCTGAAAGCTCACGCTCCGCGGGCAAAATAGAGCCAGGGGGGAAGCGATTATTCCAGATACTCTCGATAATGTATTCTTCCGCGAAACCGGCAGGACTCTGCGCCTTTATGACCATGTGTTTGACGTTCCGTAGCGACGATAATGAGTAATAGTAGTCGGCTGATCATACCAGATCGCCAAAGCATGACATAGCGTGAGCGAAAAACATTAAACGAAACTGTGCATAAAGTGGCAAAAATTGTGCAAAAACACCGCGTCAGAGAAATTTCACGTCGTAAAGCAAGCCCAGGTTGCAACTGCCCCGGCAGCATTGTTAGGGTATTATGCGATAACTTATTTTCAGGACGTATAACGCATAATGGAAACGACCTTACGCAGTGCCCTGGTGAAAAACTTCCTTGGGCAATCACCTGACTGGTACAAACTGGCCATTCTTATTTTCTTGGTGGTCAACCCGCTGGTTTTCTTTTTCGTCGACCCGTTCATTGCCGGTTGGCTGTTTGTCGTCGAATTTATTTTCACCCTGGCTATGGCGCTGAAGTGCTACCCCCTATTACCAGGTGGTTTGCTGGCGATTGAGGCCGTGCTAATCGGCATGACCAGCCCCGACCGTGTAAGCGAGGAAATTGCTCATAACCTGGACGTCCTGCTGTTGCTGGTATTTATGGTGGCAGGCATTTACTTTATGAAGCAGTTGCTGCTGTTCGTCTTCACCAAGCTACTGCTGAACATTCGTTCTAAAATGCTGCTTTCTTTGGCATTCTGTTTTGCGGCCGCGTTATTGTCAGCGTTCCTCGATGCACTGACGGTCGTCGCGGTGGTTATCAGCGTCGCAACCGGATTTTATTCGATCTACCACAACGTGGTGTCGAACCCGTCCGGCGGCAATGCCGACGTCAATGATGACAGTGGGCTGATAAACGACGATAACAAACAGACGCTGGAACAGTTCCGTGCCTTTTTACGCAGCCTATTAATGCACGCAGGTGTCGGTACCGCGCTGGGTGGCGTAATGACCATGGTGGGTGAACCACAAAACCTGATCATTGCCAAAAGCGCCGACTGGGGGTTTGTCGACTTTTTCCTGCGCATGTCACCCGTGACTCTGCCGGTACTGGTCTGCGGCCTGTTGGTCTGCCTGCTGCTTGAGCGTTTCTGCATATTCGGCTACGGGGCAAAACTGCCGGATCGCGTACGCGAAGTGTTGACAGAGTTTGACCGCCAGGCGACTGCCGGGCGCAGCAAACAAGAACAGGTTAAGTTAGCGGTCCAGGCACTTATCGGCGTTTGGTTGGTTGTCGCGTTGGCCTTTCACCTTGCGGAAGTGGGCCTGATTGGCCTGTCGGTGATTATTCTCGCCACTTCCCTGTGTGGTGTCACCGATGAGCACGCCATCGGCAAAGCCTTCCAGGAAGCCCTGCCCTTCACCGCTCTACTGACGGTATTTTTCACCGTGGTGGCCGTGATCATTGAGCAACACCTGTTTACCCCAGTGATTCAATTTGTTCTGCAGGCAGAGCCTTCTTCTCAACTTTCGCTGTTTTACCTGTTCAATGGCCTGCTGTCTTCAGTCTCTGACAATGTGTTCGTCGGTACGGTTTACATTAATGAAGCACGCGCCGCGTTTGAAAATGGTGCCATTTCTCTGAAACAGTTCGAAATGCTGGCGGTCGCTATTAACACCGGGACCAATTTACCGTCGGTCGCCACGCCAAATGGGCAGGCCGCCTTCCTGTTCTTGCTGACCTCCGCCCTGGCACCACTGGTACGTTTATCCTATGGGCGAATGGTATGGATGGCGTTGCCCTATACTGTGGTGTTAACGCTGGTCGGGCTGCTGTGCGTACAGTTTACTTTGGCGCCCGTGACCGATCTGCTCACCCAGTGGCATTGGTTGACGTTGCCGTCCATCGACGCCGCTGTACGCTGATCCTGTAAACCTTCTCCGCTGTCAGCGACTATTTTTGTGCTGAATACGCCTCAGGTGGCTGGCAGCAGGGTTGAATTGGTTTACACTGCCGGTTCAATTGCTTACTGCATGGAAGAATAAATATATGTTGCAATTCTTTAACCGTTGCTCGCAGGGGCGCGGTGCTTGGCTGTTGATGGCCCTGACTGCATTGGTACTGGAATTAGTTGCACTCTACTTTCAGCACGTAATGCTGCTGCAACCCTGTGTGATGTGCATTTACGAACGCTGCGCATTGTTTGGTATTCTGGGCGCCTCGCTGCTCGGAGCCATTGCACCCAAAACGCCGCTGCGCTATGTCGCTATCCTGCTGTGGATTTACAGTGCCTGGGAAGGCCTGCAACTGGCGTGGAAACACACCATGATCCAACTGCATCCTTCGCCGTTTAATACCTGCGATTTCTTCGTCAGCTTCCCTTCTTGGCTGCCACTGGATAAATGGCTACCGGCGGTGTTTCATGCGTCGGGCGATTGCTCCGTGCGCCAATGGGAGTTCCTGACGCTGGAAATGCCACAGTGGCTGGTCGGCATCTTCACTGCGTATCTGCTGTTCGCCATTATCGTGCTGCTCGCACAATTTGTTCGTCCGCGACGTCGCGACCTGTTTGGCCGCTAAGCGCGAAAGAATAAAAAACGGCGCCCCAGGGCGCCGTTTTTTATCGAGTTACTGATGATCTTCAGAGGTAAATCGGTATTAAGTATGTGTAAGGTAATAAACAAGCACAATCAGTGCACCAGCCACGGCAAACAGACGTATCATTTTCATTGTTTTACTCTCGGAACTTAGCGTGAGAGCGGTCAAACTACCTAACCTTATGTATAAAAAGAAGCATCCGAACGGGATCCAGTGCGTAATTTACATAACATTAAGTTAGGAGCGAGAAAAGCCGTATGCGAGGGCGAGCAAATTACGCGATCAGGATTAACAGCCTGAACGTTTGAGGCGTTGAAAATCTAAACCCATCTGCTTCATACAAAAAAACTCATCATAGTGATGCATTATTGCATCAATATTTTGATGAAGTTTTGCCGAAAAATCCTTATAGTATCTGCAAGTTAGTATCACCGATTTCCCTGGTGTTGTTGTGTGTCTTGCCCCTCATCTTTGCAGGGGCTTTTTTCCCTCTCTTGCATACCGTTTTTTTTGATCACGTCCAATTCTGAAGATTCACCCGCTATACACCGCTCCGAGCAATACAACGCGTTAACCAACCGTAAATCCATTGAATTTCAGCGTATTAACGAGCCCAGTCAGGTTTGTTCAGAATGTGATCTTGCCAGTCCACCACTTCGCTTTCGCGTACAGCAATATGGCGCACCGTAATACGTTCACCGTGCATCGCCGCTTTGGAACCGCTAACCAGCGGATGCCATGAGAATAAAGGTTTACCTTCACCAATCAAGCGGTATGCACACGTCGGCGGCAACCAGTCAAACGTCGTAAGATTTTCCCGCGTCAACTTGATGCAATCCTCTTCCAGTTCAAAGCGGCGCTCATAATTGCGGCACTGGCACGATTTAATATTCAGCTGGTTGCAGGCTACGTTGGTGAAATAAATCTCGTCGGTATCTTCGTCGATCAGCTTATTCAGACAGCATTGCCCACAACCGTCGCACAGCGACTCCCACTCTTGTTCTGACATTTCAGCCAGCGTTTTTTGTTGCCAAAAAGGGGTTTGTGACATGTTCGCGTCCGGTATAGGTAAATGAATAGATAACCTGCGTACAGGTTTTGAGGGTGCACTATATAGATATCCCTGCCAGATAGGAAGGCTGAAAACACAATATAATCATAGCGATAAAAAAACATCGCTTAAAAAAAACGCTATTTAAAACAACGGTATTTAATATTAAACGGCATCACTGCCAGACGATTACGCCATGTCTTCGGTGGGTGAACACAACGTGCCTATCGTTCAATTATACGTACAAATCGCAGGTCCATCACCCTTTCGTTTTCCTCAGACGCTTAACAACCCACAGGATAAGATTCCTCTCATAAAGCACGTTACGCCGCCCCAATCAGCATAATCCTGCTATGGTTAATGTTCGCCTTTATACGAAGATAGGGAGCCAAGTATGTTTGGGAAAGCAGAAGATAAAGTGAATGAAGCTGCCGGTGCCGTGCAGGAAGCCTTTGGTAAAGCAACAGATTCGCCGGAACATCAGGTTAAAGGCGCCGCCCGTAAATACGCCTCACAGGCTAGCTACGCAGCTCGTGATGCGGCCGATACGGTGCGGACCCAAGTAGAATCCAACCCACTGGCAGGTGTGGCTATCGCCGCGGCGGTTGGCATTGTTTTCGGTTTCTTGTTGGGCCGTAAGTAACCTTTCACTCAGCTCTGACCGAAAAAAAGGCCCTGCGGGGCCTTTTTACGTTGTTTCAGTGTGGTTTCAAATCACACGCGTCGTTAACGATTTACCGTTGAGAGTGATTTTCAGCATGTCGCCCGAGCTCATTGGGCCAACACCTTGCGGTGTACCGGTAAGAATAATGTCGCCAGCACGCAGAGTGAAGAAACGGCTCATGTAACTGATCAGCGGCAGGATCGGCGTGATCATGTCACGGGTATTGCCCTGCTGACGCACTTGGTCATTCACTGTCAGAGACAATTCTGCGTTTTGCGGATCACCAAACTCTGCAACGGGAATGAAGCCGGAGATCGGACAGGAACCGTCAAATCCCTTGGCTTTTTCCCACGGTTGCCCCGCTTTCTTAAAGCCGGCTTGCAGTTCACGCAGCGTCAGATCAAGCGCCACGCCGTAACCGGCAATAGCGCGGGCCACACGATCTTCATTCGCTTGCTTTAACGGCGTGCCGATCAGCACCGCAAGCTCCACTTCATGATGCACCGAACCGAACTCTTTGGGGATCGCCACTGGCTGACGGATATCACAGAGCGCCGTTTCAGGCTTAATAAACACTACCGGTTCTGCAGAGGTTGCACTGCCCATTTCCTTGATGTGGTCAGCATAATTACTGCCGACACAGACCACTTTATTCACCGGGAAATCAAGTAATGAACCCTGCCAGTCTCTATGTTGATACATACTACCTCTCCCTACAATCATGTAGGGGCTTAGCATGCTAAGCCCGTTATTCCACGCTCTGGTGGAGGCACCGTGGTCTTTATCTATTGCCCGATGCCGTCAGCCATCATACCCACACCGATCGCAAAATAGTAAGAGCGATTCCAGTGCATAATTGTGCGGAAGTTATCATAAACCAGGAATGCACGGCCTTGCATGTCATCGGGCGTGATCACCCAACCACGTAAGGTAGAATGCGGCAGAGCTGAACCGTCAGGGCGGCGCACACCACGCTTTTGCCATTCATTCACGCTGTGCGCCTGACTGTCTTTCAACCCTGCATTATCGGCGTTGAAACCGGCAGGCAGTTTCACCTCTCGGCCCCAGCCAACACCGGGTTTCCAGCCTTCACTCGACAGATAATGAGCCGTCGAAGCAAACACATCGTCAACGTTGTTCCAAATATCAATACGGCCGTCCCCATCGCCGTCAACCGCATAGTGAAGGAACGAGGTCGGCATAAATTGACACTGTCCCATCGCACCAGCCCAGGAGCCTTTCAGCTGTTCACGGCTAACATGCCCCTGCTCAAGGATTTGCAACGCCGCCATCAACTGCTGGCTGAAGAAGGCCTCACGACGGCCTTCAAATGCCAAGGTGGCAAGCGCGGATATCACATCCTCGCGCCCCTGAATCTTGCCAAAGGCACTTTCCATCCCCCACAGTGCAACCACATAACGTCCCGGAACACCATAACGTGCAGTGATGTGCGACAGTTGCGGCTGATACTGCCGGTACAAGGTTCGCCCTTGTGCAATCTTGGCTGCAGGCAACACCCGCTTAAGATAATCATCCAGCGTAATTTTCTTTTCTGGCTGACTGCGGTCTGCCTTTATGACCCGATCAACAAAATGCACATTGGCAAAAGCACTTTCAACGACGGCAGAGCTGATACCTTTCGCCAATGCCTGGCGCTTTAGCTGCTCAACATAAGCTGGGAACTGCACGGGATCACGGCCGGTTTCGGCAAGCGTACTCTGCGCCGGAGGCTTGGTCCCCCCCGCTAAAGCAGCTTGCGGCGGAGTAACAACCTGCGCCTCGGCACGCTGGCCAACACATCCCAGCGTCAGCAGAGTCAACACCGTCGTTATCGCCGACAATCTCATTACACAGCTCCTTTGTCAGTTTAGGGTCACTGATCCAGCGTAGCTCCTGTGCACCAACGACGGTTATTTTTTATCGTTAGACAAATGCAGGTTTAATAAATTTTCCAGCGGCGGTGGAACCTGCAGATAAAACCCTTCTTCTTTCAGGGCTTCCTTCACTTTTTCAATATCCGCCGAGGCTAACTTTTCCCGACCTTCAAGAGAAAGCGTCATGGCCAATTGCGGCGTACCGAAACTTTTCATCAGATCTTCGGGCACGCGAGAGAAATCGTCTTTTTTTTCGACATAAAGATAAGTTTGATCGCGTTTCGAGCTTCTATAGATCACACAAAGCATGTTTTTAACTCTATTTAATTGGGGCAGCGTCTTGCCTGGATATAACTCTGACTATAACATGCTTATAGTACTTCGGAATATCGCACCCCGATTGGTATTCCGGGGATTTAAAGTTGCTGAGACTGAGTCAGGATAGATGTCACAATCGCCAATTGAGCTAAAAGGCAGCAGTTTTACCCTATCGGTTGTTCATTTGTATAATTCGGAACCCGAGGTAATACGTCAGGCATTACTAGAAAAGGTGGAGCAAGCGCCTGCCTTTTTGAAAAATGCCCCTGTTGTTATCAACGTTGCAACGCTAAACGGCGACGCAAACTGGAAAGAACTTCAACAGGCTGTCACGGCAGCAGGACTGCGCGTTGTAGGTATCAGCGGTTGCAGAGATGAGCGGCAAAAACGCGCGATAGCCCGTGCTGGACTGCCATTATTGAACGAAGGCAAAGGCCAAAAGATGGCTGCCCAGGAACCGGTGCCCGCACCAGTCCCCGTGGTGGATCCCAACGCCCCCGCCAAGACGCGCATCATCAGTGCTCCTGTCCGTTCCGGCCAACAGATTTATGCCCGCAATAGCGATCTGATTGTGACCAGCAGCGTCAGCGCCGGCGCCGAATTAATTGCCGATGGCAACATTCACGTCTACGGCATGATGCGCGGTCGTGCGCTGGCCGGTGCATCAGGTGATACACAGTGCCAGATTTTTTGCACGCACCTGGGTGCTGAGCTAGTCTCTATCGCAGGGCAGTACTGGTTGAGCGACCAAATCCCGTCCGATTATGTCGGGCAGGCCGTACGACTCAGCCTGTTGGATAACGCTTTAACCATACAACCTTTAAATTAAGCCCTTTTGACAAGGAATCCATTTCATGGCACGCATTATTGTTGTTACATCGGGTAAAGGGGGCGTTGGCAAGACCACTTCAAGCGCGGCCATCGCTACCGGCTTAGCCCAAAAAGGGAAGAAAACCGTTGTCATCGATTTCGATATCGGTCTGCGGAATCTTGACCTGATCATGGGCTGTGAACGCCGGGTTGTTTACGATTTCGTCAATGTGATTCAGGGGGATGCCACACTGAATCAAGCGCTAATCAAAGACAAACGCACGGAAAACCTCTTTATCCTGCCAGCATCGCAAACACGTGATAAAGACGCGCTGACCCGCGATGGCGTCGAGAAGATCCTCAACGATTTGGGCGAGATGGATTTTGACTTTGTAGTCTGTGACTCTCCGGCCGGGATCGAAACGGGTGCGCTGATGGCCCTGTACTTCGCTGACGAAGCCATCATTACCACCAACCCGGAAGTCTCCTCGGTACGTGACTCTGACCGCATCTTGGGCATTTTGTCTTCCAAATCCCGTCGTGCTGAGCGTGGCGAGTCCGCCATCAAAGAACACTTGCTGTTGACCCGTTATAACCCAGGCCGCGTTAGCCGTGGCGACATGCTGAGCATGGAAGACGTGCTGGAAATCCTGCGCATTCCACTGGTCGGCGTTATCCCGGAAGATCAGTCCGTACTGCGGGCATCTAACCAGGGTGAGCCGGTGATTCTTGATGCTGAGTCAGATGCCGGTAAAGCCTATGACGATACCGTTAGCCGCTTGTTAGGGGAAGAACGCCCCTTCCGCTTCATTGAAGAAGAGAAGAAGGGTTTCCTGAAACGCCTTTTTGGGGGATAAACCATGGCATTACTAGACTTCTTTCTGTCCCGCAAAAAGCAGACAGCCAATATAGCCAAGGAACGGCTGCAGATTATCGTCGCAGAGCGCCGACGCGGGGACAGTGAGCCCCCGTATCTGCCTGATTTAAAACGCGATATTCTGGCGGTAATTTGCAAATACATCCAAATCGACCCTGAGATGCTTCACGTACAGTTTGAGCAGAAAGGGGATGATATTTCGGTACTTGAACTCAACGTGACATTACCGGAATCGGAAGAAGTAACTAAATGAGTGTGACGCATTAATTACCCCCTGTATATTTTCTTGCAGGGGGTAACTGTATGCATAACCAGTTATTGAGATAAAAAAGACCCCATTATCATTTTACCCTTTGGGATTAATCTCAATTAATCTTGCGTCACTGTTGTTTAGAGTAAATGCTGGTAGTAAGAGTCAGTACTTCTATTATCCCTAATAAATAATCAGAGCAGTGTTTCCTTACCCTGCCCTGACTTTTTAAAATCCGATTAATAATCCTTCAGAATGTCCTGAAGCGGCGTCGATAATAAATCACCTCGCCAGCCGCTGACTAATTCTGGCAAGTTGTCGCCACCTTTCAATTTCCAATGCCAATTCAGCAACTGATTAATCTGTCGACGTGATGCCAGCAATTCGCTGCTCAGCCCACTTTGCTCACTGACAATGACGATCGCCGCTTTGATTTCCTTGAACACCTTCTTATAACCGGGCTGATCGACCAGGTTCGACAACGGCTCAGGCAAGACGGATTCATCCAGCTCGGCGGCTTCTGCAACCAAGGCCAATAGCGTTTTACCGTGATAGCGAATTTCCGGGCCGCTTAGCCCAAGTGAGTCCAGTTCTCCCAAAGACGTCGGCATATGACGCGCCACCTGCCAGAGATTCTCTTCACGCACCACGAAATTCACTGCCAGATCACGTTCACGCGCCTGGCGCAGACGCCATTCCGCCAGTTTTTGTAAACACCCCAACTGACGCGGACGTAATTGCCAGGCATTGGTGATTTCACGGTAGGCCAATTCCGGCGCCAGTGTCTCGCTACGGCGTTGACACAACAACAGGCATTCATTGCTTGCTGCTGCCGTCCAACCGGCCTCCTCCGTCTCCTGCACGAGCCGTTTGGCCATCGGCAGCAGATAGAACACATCCGCAGCGGCGTAGACACATTGTTTTTCTGTCAGTGGACGAGCGAGCCAATCGGTACGGGCTTCGCTTTTATCCAGATCCACCTGCATATATTCCGACACTAGCGTCGCAAAGCCGCACGATAATGGTCGACCGGTAAAGGCAGCCAGAATCTGGGTATCCACCATCGGCGTCGGCAACGTTTTGAACGCATTGAGGAACACTTCCAAATCCTCACTGCCGGCATGCAGGAACTTCACTATCTGAGTGTCACTGAGCAACTCGATAAATGGCTGCCATTGCTTGATTGGCAAAGGATCAATCAGGGAGAGTTGTTCACCGTCGTATAACTGAATCAGACCTAACTGAGGATAGTAGGTGCGCGTTCTGACAAATTCGGTGTCCAGCGCAATCTGGGCATGCTTTTTCGCCTGCTCGCAGACCTGCTGCAATCCGGCATCGGTAGTGATCAACTGATAGTTCAAAACATCATTCTCTTGGTCGCTTTCATGATTCAAACACAACAACGCCGGCATTCACCGGCGTTGTTGATCTGTAAGGCGTGGATGCTGACCTAGGCGGCATTGGCCGCCGCAGGTTTTTTCTGCTCATCACGCAGTTCTCGCCGCAAAATTTTACCGACGTTAGACTTCGGCAACTCGTCACGGAACTCAACAATTTTAGGCACTTTATACCCGGTAAGCTGCCGACGGCAATGTGTCAACAGCTCTTCTTTGGTCAGAGAGGCGTCTTTCTTCACCACGCAGATCTTGACCGTTTCACCGGAAACCTCGTTCGGCACGCCAATCGCCGCACATTCCAATACTTTCGGATGCTGACTGACCACGTCTTCGATCTCGTTCGGGTAGACGTTAAACCCGGACACCAGAATCATGTCTTTCTTACGATCAACGACGCGCACAAAGCCCATGTCATCCACTGTAACGATATCACCGGTCGCGAGCCAGCCATCTTTTAATACTTCATCCGTCGCGTCCGGCCGTTGCCAGTAGCCTAACATAACTTGCGGCCCTTTGACCCACAGTTCACCCGGCTCACCGACAGGAACATCATTGCCATTATCATCCACCAACCGAATATCCGTAGAAGATACTGGCAGACCGATGCTGCCGCTATAGTGCTTCAAATCGTGCGGGTTGCAGGTGACCAAGGGTGCACACTCTGTCAGACCATAGCCTTCCAGCAAGTGCTTACCGGTCGTTTCTTCCCATCTGTCCGCCACCGCTTTCTGCACCGACATGCCCCCGCCTACCGAAAAACGTAGCGTCGAGAAATCCAATTGATGGAAGTCGCTGTTATTCAGCAATGCATTGAACAAGGTATTCACCCCGCTTAGCGCGGTAAACGGATAACGGCCCAGTTCCTTGACCAACCCCGGAATATCACGCGGGTTAGTGATCAGGAGGTTGCGGCCGCCTAGCTCGATAAACAACAGGCAATTCACCGTTAATGCAAAGATGTGGTAAAGCGGTAATGCGGTGACAATCAGCTCCTGACCGTCACGGAACAGTGGCTCGTAGGCGGCTTTGGCCTGCGCTACGTTCGCTTGCATATTACGGTGTGTCAACATCGCGCCTTTCGCCACACCGGTAGTCCCCCCGGTATATTGCAAGAACGCCAGGTCGGAATTGATGATATCAGGTTTAACATACTGCTGGCGGCGCCCGCGTTGCAGTGCGCTGCGGAAAGATATCGCGGCAGGCAGGTGATATTTTGGGACCAGCCGTTTGATGTATTTCACCACGAAGTTAACCAAGGTGCCTTTCGCAGTAGAAAGCTGGTCGCCCATACGTGTCAGGATCACATGTTTGACTTGGGTGTTGAACACCACTTTTTCCAGCGTATGAGCAAAGTTGGAGACAATCACGATGGCAGTGGCACCACTGTCGTTCAGTTGGTGCTCCAACTCACGTGGCGTATAAAGCGGGTTAACGTTTACCACCACCATACCGGCACGCAAAATACCAAACAGCGCGATCGGATACTGCAAAAGATTCGGCATCATCAAAGCGACACGATCGCCTTTCTGCAGGCCCAGCTCATTTTGCAAGTACGCTGCGAAAGCGCGACTGCGCTCTTCCAGCTTACGATAGGTCATCACTTCGCCCATGTTAATGAAAGCCGGTTGATCCGCATAACGCTTAACCGCATTCTCAAACATTTCGACCAAAGATGAATAACGATCGGCATCGATCTCTGCTGGAACATCTGCCGGGTAACGTTTTAACCAAACCTTATCCAAGGTATTACTCCTGAAATCATTACTCATTATCATCGCAGCCCCTAACCCGCAGCCAAACCATAACAATATTTTAACTCAGCGGACCAGTTTGGGTTTTAAACATTATTCAGGTTGCGATGTACGTCACTAATTGGCGCTAATTCCCTGCGCCAAAAGAAAAAGGCGGCCGGAGCCGCCCTAATAAAATCGTTAACAACAAGCGAGCACTACTCGGTGACGATGGTTTGCACCTGCACCGGGCCAGGATTATACCAGCCGTAACCGACGCCCCAACCTGGGCCCCAGGTACCGCCACGCCAGCCCCACGGCCCCATCGGCGCAGGTGGCATCATCACCTGTTGAGTCAGGTGCCAACGTTTGTAGCCGGTGGCGTTCATGGTGACAAACTTGTAGGGTGTCATTCCAATCTTGCCGTCTCTTACACCCGTGATCGGGCCAACAACGGTAACCAACTGGCCTTTGAAATCAACAGGCTCCAGGAAACCGTTCACCGACGCCAGTAGCCTCCCCTGCGACGGTTCGCCCAGGATCGGCCGTGCGCCTGAATCGAGCGGAACCGTAGCGATTTCCAATACGGTCTTTCCCTGCTCGTTCGCAACATTCACCACGGTACCGCCAAAACGGGCTTCAGCCCCCACAAACAGGTTCGGCGCATTCTGAACCGAAGTGAGCTGCTGGACCGGCGTTGCCGTGCTGCCTTTGATCGCATCAGGTACAGAGACACAACCCGACAAAGCGAGCGCACCGCAGGCAATAGCCAGCAGCGACATTTTTTTACTTACAGTGTGAGTTAACATCGTCGCAATCTCCTGAAATAGCTGTAACTTTGACATCAATACACAAAGCAAGTTGCAGACCATTCATTTCCTGGCATCAACCAAAGCACAATAGGCGACGGCTATTCGCGACCGGGCAGTTTTTTCCAGGTAACTTCATTGCGCAGATAAGTTGGCTCGGCATTTTCTACCTGTACCGCCAGCCCGTGTTGCCAGGCTTGCACCGCTAATGGCAGCATATCTTCCGCATGCGGCAGCAATATTTGGCCATCGCGCAGACTTAATGCCGTGCCAGCGACCAGGTCTGGGTAGGTTTGCCAGCCGGTGCCAACATGTGCCCAATCGCCTTGCAGACCTTGCGCTCGCGCCAACGCCTGCGGCGGAGAAAGCACCGCCTCACCTTCGCTCTCCAGCCAGTTACCGTCTTGCTGACGCTCAAACTGGCCCCAGTAAACCTCACCCATGCGTGCATCTATCGCAGCAAGAACGCGATTTGCACCAGTCACGCGCCAAGCCCCTTGCGCCATAGTTTGCAACGTAGAAATGCCCAGTAATGGCAACCCGGCACCCAAAGCCAACCCCTGCGCAATACCAATGCCAATACGCACGCCGGTAAAGCTGCCAGGCCCACGGCCAAAAGCCAGGGCATCGAGCTGATTAAGGGTTACACCGGATTCCGCCAGCACGTGCTGCACCATCGGTAAAATGCGTTGCGTATGCTCACGTGGGCACAGCTCAAACAGGGCGTGGATCTCGCCTTGATTCCAGAGCGCAACGGAACAGGCTTCCGTCGCTGTATCGATCGCTAAAATTCGCGTGGACATGCCAACCTCAGACGGGAATAAAACAGGGTTTTTCATACAGGGCGCGCATTGTAGCACAGCCCTGCTGTCACGCCTATCCGCTAGCGCTCTGCCTGCAAGAAGGCAATCGCTTGAGCGATATCGCGGGTGCGTGGCGTCGGCGGTAAACTGTTGAGGAACACTTCGCCATAGGGTCGCATCACCAAGCGGTTATCACAGATCACCAGCACGCCGCGATCGTCAGTATCGCGAATCAGGCGCCCAACGCCCTGTTTCAGGGTGATGACCGCATCCGGCAGCTGCACGTCGTTAAACGGATCGCCACCACGTAGCCGGCAGTCTTCAATGCGCGCTTTCAACAAGGGATCGTCGGGCGAGGTAAACGGCAGCTTGTCGATGATCACGCATGACAAGGCATCGCCACGCACGTCCACCCCTTCCCAGAAGCTGCTGGTCGCCACCAACAGCGCGTTGCCAGCCTCGACAAACTGCGCCAGCAATTGCCCTTTACTGGTTTCCCCCTGAAGCAGTACCGGCAACGTCATGGTCGCACGGAACTCTTCCGCCAGTTCACGCATCATCTGGTGGGAAGTACAAAGGAAGAAACAGCGGCCGTTATTGGCCTCAATCAACGGGCGTAGCATGCGCGCCAGTTGCCGAGCACCTCCGGGCTGATTGGGAGATGGAAGAAAGCGCGGCACACACAATAAGGCTTGTTTTGCATAGTCGAATGGGCTGGCCAGCAACAACGTTTTGGCTTTGTTCAGACCCAAACGATCGGTGAAATGCCCCATTTGCTCATTCACCGACAACGTTGCCGAGGTGAAAATCCAACTGCCTGGTTTTTCATCCAACAATTCACGGAAACGGTCAGCCACCGTCAGCGGCGTTAACGCCAGCACGAAATGGCGTGAGTTGCACTCATACCAGTAGCTGAACCCCGGCTCGTTGACCTCTTTCAAGCGTTTGAGACGTGCACGGTACAGTGTGGCCCGTTCGAAAGCAGCATCCAGCAGAGCCGAGCGCCCCAGAGACAGTTTGACGACGTCGTAACACAACTCCAGAGCGTCATCGAGCAGCAGCAAAGCGCGCTGTACGTTTGGCTGACTCAGTACCTCACGCAGGTTCCCTCGAAACCCCGGTTCGCCCAGCATCAAACGGAAGTCCTGGGTACTTTGGCTGAGCCGGTCTGCACTTTTTTGGAGCTGAGCGGCGTCGCGAACTTCGGTTCGGTAGGCAATGGAAATGTCTTTGGCCAGATCCAGCAATTGGCGGCTGGTCAACTGTTTACCGAAGTACTGACTGGCGATGTCCGGGATCTGATGCGCCTCATCAAAGATCATCACGTCTGCTTCCGGGATCAATTCAGCAAAGCCGCCTTCTTTCACTACCATATCTGCCAGGAATAAATGATGATTCACAACCACCACATCTGCATCCATCGCACGGCGACGCGCCTTAACCACAAAGCAATCTTTATACAGCGGGCAGTCACTGCCCAGACAGTTATCGTTAGTGCTGGTCACTAACGGCCAGACGAAGCTGTCTTCCGCGACGTCACTGCAGCTACTGATATCGCCTTCTTTGGTCATTGACGACCATTTGCGCAGATGAACCAGATCGATCAACGCCTGCCCAGCCAGCTCCCCGCCCGCCATCGACTGCTGCTCCAGACGCTCCAGGCACAGGTAGTTTGACCGCCCTTTCAGTAACGCCATCTTTCCCTTGTACTTCAGCGCCTTGGCGACATTAGGCAAATCGCGCGCGTAAAGCTGGTCCTGCAGCGCTTTCGAACCGGTAGAGATGATCACTTTACGATCGGCCCGCAGTGCCGGTACCAGGTAGGCGTAGGTTTTACCGGTGCCGGTGCCCGCTTCGACCACCAGCTCCTGCTTGAAGTTAATGGCCTCTGTGACTGCTTCCGCCATCTGCCGCTGTGCTTCACGCGGTTTGAAACCCTTGATTGCCTGCGCCAGGGCGCCGTCTGTTGCGAAATCGTCTGTCACGCTATCTCTCTGCCGATGTAATTCAGCGTTGATTATGCCAATCCTGCTGCACGGCTACCACCGACTTTCTCATCAAGCATTTATGTCGATGGCTGTGATACCCTTAAGGCGATGATGATATGGAGATAAATGAATGAATATCGAACGAATTGATCCGGACAAGCGCTGGTCAGAAGCAGTTGTTCATAACGACACAATCTATTACACCAGCGTGCCGGAAAATCTGGATGACGACGCCACCGCGCAGACCGCCAACGCCCTGGCGGCGATCGATGTGATTCTGGCCCGTGTTGGCTCAGACAAGAGCCGGGTTCTGGATGCCACCATTTTTCTGGCTGACGGCGCAGACTTTGCTGCCATGAACGCCGCCTGGGATGCCTGGGTCGTTGCTGGTAGCGCCCCTGTGCGCTGCACGGTAGAGGCTAAATTGATGAACCCGAAGTACAAGGTTGAAATCAAAATCATTGCCGCACTGTAAAAAAAAACCGCAGACGGTAACGCCTGCGGTTTTTTTCTTGTTGTCTGCCGATTAAGCCAGTTTGATAATGACCATCCCCGCCAGCAACAAGGCCAGGCCGATCCAACCTTTGGCATTCAATCGCTGACCGAACAAGATCCAACCGGCTGCGATAGTCGCGGCAATACCAAATCCGCCCCACAGTGCATAAGCCACCGACAGATCAATCCCCTTCACCGCCTGTGCCAGGGCACTGAATGCCCCCAGTACCGACAGCAAAGACAACAGACCTAACCAAATTTTACGGAAACCGTCTGACATCTTCAGGAAGATGTTGGCGACAATTTCCAGCACAATCGCCAGTCCCAAAAACCCAATGTGGTACAACTCAAGCTGTTGCATGGTTGTCACCTCGCGGGCTGGCCTGTTTTCGTGATTTGCGGGTACCCGACTTCACCAACAGGATGCCGGCAATCAATGTCACCAGACCCAGGACTTTCAGTACCGAGATAGGCTCATCAAACCACAGCACGCTGAACAAGGTAATGAACAGGATACCGATACCTTCCCACAATGCATAAGCGACACCTAAGGCAACACGCTTTATCGCTAATGACAGCATCACGTACGACGCTGTGATCATGATATACATCACGATATGCCCCGTCATGCCACCACTGATGCTGGCGTATTTCATTGACAAGGTACCGATAATTTCGGCCACGATGGCCAAACCTAAAAAGATCCAATAAATCATAATTTCTCTCCCAAACGGCGAATAACGCACGCTAAGGCATATTTATCCCGATTTATCTCGTCAGACAGGCGCAACAAGGCGCTGACGACGCAGAGATCCCTGGGGATAAACTGACCCAAACGTAATAAAGAAGTTTGCCCGGCTACGCGGAATGACGAAGGACTGAGCCTGTCACCAGCACCGGTTAAGGGAGAAAGACGCTATAGCTCGCTGCACCAGTGATGCTCACTGGCAAGGATGGCAGATAGGAAAAGCTGGCAAGTAGAGGTTCTGAGGGTAATTCCATTAGTTGTCATCATAAGTATTCTCTATTCTCAGCCGCACATTATCTTGTTACACGGAGTGCGATTTGCCCAATATCCTCATCAAGTAAAATTTTCAACTGTGATAGTTGTACCACAGCAAAAATTATAAAGCAAACCCCCGTTTTCGCAAAAACCATATAAAAAAAGTTTAAAAATAATAAAGTTAAGTAATTTAAAAATAAAAAAAGGCTCAACATTGTGTTGAACCTTCACTTGGAACGGGTCGGCCAATAAATCGACAAACCCAGGCTCGGCGCGGGTTACGCCGTGGCACCACTGACGGCGGTACGCGCCAGTTCGGTGATGCGTGCGTAATCGCCCTTTTCCAACGCATCGGCTGGCACTAACCAAGAGCCGCCAATACACAGCACACTTTTCAGCGCCAGATAATCACGGTAGTTATTCGGCGTTATGCCGCCCGTCGGACAGAAGCGCACCTGTGGGAATGGCCCACCGATTGCCTGTAACGCTTTCACCCCCCCATTAGCTTCCGCCGGGAAGAATTTGAACTCGCTCAGGCCGTGATCCATCCCCAGCATCAGCTCTGAAACAGTGCTAATGCCAGGAATTAACGGAATGGGACCTGACGTTGCCGCCTTCAGCAGCGCCTCTGTCAGGCCCGGGCTAATGGCGAATTGCGCCCCCGCATCGGTCACTGCCTGCAATTGCTGTGGGTTAATCACCGTACCGGCACCAATAATCGCGTCCGGCACCTCCGACGCGATAGCACGAATCGCCTCCATGGCGCAGGCGGTCCGCAATGTAACCTCCAGTACGCGCACGCCACCGGCTACCAACGCCTTGGCCAACGGCACCGCATGTTCCAACTTATTGATCACAATCACAGGAACGACCGGGCCTGCGGTCAGGATTTGTTCTGCGCTGGTTTTCCAGTTTTTCATTGTTACTTCTCCATGACTTACGGGTTATCAATGGCACGCCCCTGCCACAGGGCTCCGCGAATTCACGCAGGCGTCCGGCCGTACCCCAAGTGATGTTGCGCCCCGGTATTGCGGGCAAAAAAATGCCGGCAGATAAACTGCCGGCAGAGTCATTACTCGAACTCGTTCCAGGAACGGCCGTCGCGAGTGATCATCGCGACTGAGGCTACCGGCCCCCAGGTGCCGGATTGATACGGTTTCGGCGCTTCGTTATCGGCTTTCCACGCATCCATGATGGAGTCAACCCACTTCCATGCCTCTTCCACCTCGTCGCGACGCACAAACAACGCTTGAATGCCGCGCATGGTTTCCAGCAACAGGCGCTCGTAAGCATCCGCGACGTGCTCCTGGTTGAAGGTTTCGGAGAAGCTCAGATCCAGCTTGGTGGTTTGCAGACGATGCTTGTGATCCAGACCAGGCACCTTGTTCAACACCTGAATCTCGATACCCTCATCCGGCTGCAAACGAATGGTCAGTTTGTTCTGCGGCAGTTGCTGGTAAGAATCGCTGAACAGATTCAATGGCGGGTTTTTGAAGTAAACCACCACTTCGGAACATTTGGTCGGCAGACGTTTACCTGTACGCAGGTAGAACGGCACACCCGCCCATTGCCAGTTATCAATATCCACACGAATGGAGACGAAGGTTTCGGTATTGCTGCTTTTGTTCGCCCCTTCCTCTTCCAGATAACCTGGCACTTTTTTACCCTGCACGAAACCGGCAGTGTACTGGCCACGCACCGTGGTTTCACGAACATTGGTCTGATCGATACGACGCAATGAACGCAGCACTTTCACCTTCTCGTCACGAATACGGTCGGTGGTCAGATCCGCAGGGGGTGACATGGCAATCATGGTCAGAATTTGCAATAGGTGATTCTGGATCATGTCACGCATTTGGCCGGCCTGGTCAAAATAGCCCCAGCGCCCTTCAATGCCCACTTCTTCCGCCACGGTGATCTGCACGGAGTCGATAGTACGGTTGTCCCAGTTGGACGCGAACAGCGAGTTAGCAAAACGCAATGCCAACAGGTTCAGCACGGTCTCTTTACCGAGATAGTGGTCAATACGGTAAACCTGGGATTCGTTAAAGTATTCCGCAACCTGATCGTTGATCACGCGTGACGACGCAAGATCGGTGCCAAGCGGCTTTTCCATTACAACACGGGCCGGCTCGTGGTTCAGCTTGGCTTCGCCCAAGCCTTTGCAGATCGCGCCGAAGGTGCTTGGCGGCATTGCAAAGTAGTTTATGGTGGTACGATGTTTCTGATCCAGCATTTTACCCAATGTGGCAAAATTCTTGCTGTCGTTCACATCCAGGTTGCAGAAGTCCAGGCGCGCGCTCAGCGTGGCCCAGAGTTCGTCATCCAATTTTTCTTTCATAAAGGTGCCAAGCGCTTCCTTGACCACCTTGATATAGGCTTCTTTATCCCACTCGGCACGGCCGACGCCAATAATACGGGTATCCGGGTGGATATGACCGGCTTTCTCTAACTGGTACAGGGAAGGCAACAGCTTACGACGCGCCAAATCGCCTTTCGCGCCGAAAATAACCAGGTCACACGCCTGGGCTGTAGAGGTTACCGCCATGTTCATCTCCTCGTTGCAGGATATTTGTAATTTTCTTACATTACTAATGTACTCTCTTTAACTACGGCCAGTAAACCCGGATCAAAAGTAGAAAAAAAGCCCTAGAAATTGCAGTGTTAAGCGTTATCGGGCATAAATGCCGCTGACCAAACGAAAAACTGTAATTTTCTGTCTTTTTTGACACTCTTTTACCATTATGAAAGTTAGACACAGGTCATGTTCTGATGAAAAAAGACTGCATACCCTCTGTCTACACTGCCAACGGTCTCCAGCACGTAGTATATTTTCACTAAACCGGCATTGATTTCTCCTTTGATTGAAATCGACATACCCTATGAGTGACTCTCGTTATATGAATACGCTGGAAAAAATCCAGAGCCATCTGGAGCTACTGAGCAAATCTGAACGGAAAGTCGCAGAGGTGATCCTCGCCTCTCCACAGACCGCCATTCACTCCAGCATTGCGACGCTGGCCAGGATGGCGGACGTCAGCGAGCCTACCGTCAACCGTTTTTGCCGCCGTCTTGATACCAAAGGCTTCCCTGATTTTAAACTGCATCTGGCACAAAGTCTGGCCAATGGCACACCTTACGTAAACCGTAACGTGGAGGAAGATGACAGCGTCGCGTCCTATACCGGTAAAATTTTCGAATCCGTCATGGCGAGTCTGGATACAGTAAAGGCAAATTTAGATATTGCAGCAATCAATCGTGCTGTTGATCTGCTTACCCAGGCAAAAAAAATCTCTTTCTTTGGTTTAGGTGCCTCGGCAGCCGTCGCCCATGACGCCATGAACAAGTTTTTCCGCTTCAACATTCCGGTAGTCTACTTCGATGACATCGTCATGCAACGTATGGGGTGCATGAACTCCAGCGAAGGTGATGTGGTGGTATTAATCTCCCACACCGGTCGCACCAAAAATCTGGTGGAAATGGCGCAGCTGGCGCGAGAAAACGACGCCACGGTGATCGCCATTACCTCACGCGACACCCCTTTGGCACACGAAGCAACGTTAGCCTTGCTGCTCGATGTCCCCGAAGACACCGACGTTTATATGCCCATGGTGTCTCGAATTGCACAATTAACGCTCATCGACGTTCTCGCCACCGGATTTACCTTGCGTAGAGGGGCCAAATTCAGAGATAACTTGAAGCGGGTCAAGGAAGCGTTGAAAGAATCGCGCTTTGATAAGGGTGTCGTTATCCCCAACAATTTCGACTCGTAACCGATGTGAAAAAAACTGTCGGTCAGGATAACCTGAACGGCAGCATTAGAGGCAGTACCCTGTTAAAACGCTCATGCGGGTAACCCGAGTGAAACATCAGTGTAGTAAAATTACATTTCACTCCTGGTTTCGTTATCCGACGTTATCGCAACACCAATAATTTGCTTCACCAGTCAACGGAGTAATACATGTCCAGACGGCTCAGAAGAACCAAAATTGTTACCACCCTGGGTCCGGCTACTGACCGCGACAATAATCTGGAAAAGATCATTGCCGCTGGCGCTAACGTAGTTCGGCTAAACTTTTCCCACGGCAGTGCTGAAGATCACCAAGCTCGCGCGGACAAAGTGCGCGAAATTGCTGCCAAGTTGGGACGTCACGTCGCTATTCTGGGTGACCTGCAAGGGCCGAAGATTCGTGTTTCCACCTTTAAGGAAGGCAAAATTTTCCTTAACATCGGTGATAAATTCCTGCTCGATGCCAACATGTCCAAGGGCGAAGGCGATAAAGAAAAAGTCGGTATCGACTATAAAGGCCTGCCTGCCGATGTTGTGCCGGGCGATGTGCTGCTGCTGGATGACGGCCGCGTACAATTGAAAGTGCTCGAAGTTCAGGGCATGAAAGTCTTTACCGAAGTCACCGTTGGCGGCCCACTGTCCAACAACAAGGGTATCAACAAACTCGGTGGCGGTCTGTCCGCAGAAGCCCTGACTGAAAAAGACAAAGCCGATATCGTCACTGCGGCAAAAATCGGCGTTGACTACCTGGCGGTTTCCTTCCCACGTACCGGCGAAGATCTGAACTACGCACGCCGTCTGGCACGCGACGCAGGCTGCAATGCCAAGATCGTATCCAAAGTTGAACGCGCTGAAGCCGTGTGCAGCGATGAAGCTATGGACGACATCATCCTAGCGTCTGACGTGGTCATGGTGGCACGTGGCGATCTGGGCGTCGAAATCGGCGATCCTGAGCTGGTCGGCATCCAGAAAAAACTGATCCGCCGTGCCCGTACGCTGAACCGCGCCGTGATTACCGCAACCCAGATGATGGAGTCGATGATCACCAACCCGATGCCAACCCGCGCCGAAGTCATGGACGTGGCGAACGCCGTGCTGGATGGTACCGACGCCGTTATGCTGTCGGCTGAAACCGCAGCCGGTCAGTATCCGGCAGAAACCGTAGCGGCAATGGCGCGTGTTTGTCTGGGCGCTGAGAAGATCCCAAGCATCAATGTCTCCAAACACCGCCTGGACGTGCAATTTGACAACATTGAAGAGGCTATCGCCATGTCTTCAATGTACGCGGCAAACCACCTGAAAGGTGTTACCGCACTGATCGCCATGACCGAATCGGGGCGCACGGCTCTGATGATGTCACGCATCAGTTCCGGCCTGCCGATCTTCGCCATGTCACGTCATGAGCACACGCTGAATCTGACTGCACTTTACCGCGGCGTTACGCCGGTGTATTTCGACAGCCATAACGACGGCGTCATCGCCGCCAATGACGCAGTTAACCGCCTGCGTGATAAAGGCTTCCTGGTGTCCGGCGATCTGGTCATCGTCACCCAGGGTGACGTGATGGAAACCGTGGGCACCACCAACACCAGCCGTATCCTGCGCGTCGAGTAATCACTGCTGCTGCCGGCCGTTAACTCGGCCGGCATTTTTCCCCACTCTGCCCTTTCCCCTGTTAAACTCCCCTCCAGTCGCCGCTCGGCAAACGGAGAGCCATTGATGCTTCATCAACACCCACAGCAAAACTGCAGCCTAAACGCGCTGAATTTGGACAGCCAGGGGCTGGAACATTTGGATGATGCCTGCCTGCAAGGCAACGCATTGCTGAAAATCAGTTTATACAACAACCGACTCCGTCAGCTCCCCGCGCAAATGTTCAAACACACCGATCTGCAGGTGTTGAATATTTCCTGCAATCAACTTTGTGAACTGCCGATCGGCATTGGCCAACTGCAACATCTTGCGATGCTGGATTGCGGCCACAACCAAGCCACTCACGTCCCTGCAGAAATCGGTGAGTTGCACAATTTGACCTATTTATATCTGAGTGATAATGCCTTTAGCGATCTGCCCATTGAGTTGGGTCAACTACGCAAATTGCGCTATCTGAATGTGACGGATAACCAGCTGACTCAGTTGCCGGCCGCTATCGCTCAGCTCAGCGCCTTGCAAGAACTCCGGTTGTACAACAACCAAATTGCTGCATTGCCTGGCTCTGTTGGTCAGTTAACGGCACTGCGAGAACTGCATCTGATGAACAATCGCCTGACGGCATTGCCGAATGAGCTCTCTCAGCTGTCCGAGCTGGCGGTGCTGGACGTTGAAAATAACGCCATCGGTCTGCTGCCAGACGCATTTTGTCACCTCAGCAACCTGACTGACCTCAACCTCCGGGCCAATCAGTTACAACAGTTGCCCGCCGATTTGGGCCAATTAACCGCACTGACCACGCTTGACCTGCGCGCTAACCGTTTAAGTACTCTGCCGGACAGTATGGTGAGCTTGACCCGTTTACGACGCTTGGATCTACGCTGGAACAGCTTTGCCCATATGCCTGCCGTGTTGGAACCCCTGATTGCTCAAGGCTGCATGGTGCATATTTAAGCCCCGTAACAAAAAGGGCCAGACCCCCGAAGATGTCTGGCCCTTGGCCGTCAGCAAAAACTGGATTTAGCGATATAAATCGTCACGTGAATAGGGTTCAATTTCCCCTTCTTTACGCGTTTTCAACAGTTTTAGGATCCAGGTGTACTGTTCTGGGTTTGGCCCTACCAGATTCTCAACCTCTTCATTCATTCGCCGTGCAATATAGTGATCATCAGCCGTGGCCAAGTCATCCATCGGCGGGCGAATATGAATATCCAACATGCTGGTTTTGCCATCATAGACCGGGAACAGCGGGACAATAGCTGCGCGACAAACCTTCATCAAACGCCCAACGGCCGGCAATGTGGCCTTATAGGTCGCAAAGAAGTCGACGAACTCGCTGTGTTCTGCACCGTGATCTTGATCGGGCAGATAATAACCCCAGTAACCCTGGCGCACGGAGCTGATGAACGGCTTGATGCCGTCATTCCGGGCATGCATTCTGCCGCCAAACTTGCGACGCACCTTATTCCACAGATAATCGACTAGAGGATTGCGTTGGTTATGGAACATCGCCGCCATCGGCTGGCCGCGAGCAGCCATCAGCATTGCCGGTACATCTACTGCCCAGCCATGCGGTACCAGAAAGATCACGTTACGACCTTCTTCACGGATTTTATCCAGCACCTCTTCACCGTGCCACCGAACGCGCTTCAACACCTTTTCCGGTTTAGTGCAGGCCAGTTCCGCCATCAGGATCATCGATTGTGGCGCTGTGGCGAACATCTCATCAATGATGTGCTCACGATCGCTTTCCGACACCTCTGGCAAGCAATACAACAAGTTGATACGAGCACGACGCCTTGCGCCTTTAGCAACCTTGCCTGCCAGTTTACCAATCGCACCAAGCACCGGATCGCGCAGGCGCGCAGGCACCAGCGAAATACCGGCCATCAGCCCTGTT
>NZ_JBXWLA010000024.1:0-63241 GCF_058191755.1 Serratia sp. CoH_122_TC_1 | reverse complement strand
TGCTGGCCTTCCTATCAGCATGTCGCTGACCACTGCGAGTGCAGCAAAAGCGCTGTGAGGGCGCACATTGAGGCGTTGATTAAGATGGGATTAATCACCAAAGAGAACCGTTTGGGTGTTAACAACGGCAAAGGTAACACCTCTAACCTGTATTACCTGACGCTGGATACCCCTGTGTTGTCAGAAAGCACAGCCCCCTGTGCCGTCAAAAAGCATAGCCCTATGCCGCCAAAAAGCACAGGGGTGTGCCAGCAGGAGGCACAGGGTATGCCGTCAGAAAGCACACCCCCTATGCCAGCAGGTGGCACCAGAACCAGTCACTCTTTTGAACCAGTCATTGAACCAAAAGAAAAACCCCCCATAGCCCCCCAGACTGAACAACCTGCGGCGGATACATCGGGCATGGCTGGGGAAGTGCTGGATTTCTTGAATTTTAAAATCAACGGCAGAACGCCAAAGCGCGTCGATACCCTGAGAGAAATTTGTGAGCGACTGTCGGAAGGCAACAGCGTCGAGGAGCTGAAACTGGTGGCAGAGCACCGCGCAAGCCTGTTGCTGAGCGACCCGACGAAGGGACACCTGCTCAGCGCCAAGATGATTTTTGACCCGGTACGTTTCAGCGGCTACCTGGCCGCGGCCACAACCTGGAATGTACAGCGCACTCGCAAAGCAGCAATGGCCGATGCAGTGGAGCAACAACGTCAGGATCCGCCTGTTGGTGATATCCCCGAGATAGATTTCGATGAGTCATTTGACCGCCTAATTCGTGATGCAGGTATGCCAGCGAACGCTGCAGAAAAACGAGCTCAGCAGCAGGTACGCAAAAACGGTTTCGGCAATGTTGACGAAAGTAAGGCCCGCCAGATGTGGCGTCCAATTTTAACCCGAGCATACGCAATGGCAGGAGCGTTGGCATGAGAGCAATAGTGAAATCTAATGTACAGCGCGATCTGGGCATCGCGATGATCAAAGCTGGTGGCGAGCTGCTCTCACACCTGACAGGCCGTGTTTTGGTATCAACACTGCCGGACGAGATGAAAGACCTCCCAGACGGGATTTTGCCGAAGGTAGAGCATGAGATAGCGAACGATCCGCGCCTGCAGTCTTTCTTCCAGCATGAGCGGGTTATTGGCGCTGCTGGTGGTATCAACGCAATGGAGGCTTGGGCAACGCGCTTTACGGGATGCCAGTACTGCGGAGACGAGCAGCCACGTCAACTGGAAACCCGTCGTTATGGTCATGCTGCAATGCGTATCTGCTGGGGCTGCGACAACAAGACTGACGGGCATATATCGCCAAAGCTTGATGCAATAGCGAACGTAAACATGGCTCGCTGGGTTGTTGAAACAGCGAAATGGCGGCTCAAGTCGGAAGGGCAACTGACAATTCCTGAGCTTATTTTGTGGGCGGCTATTTCCGGGGTAGTTGATCTGATCCCCAATGACGTATCAGCGCAAATACTTGGCTTGCCGAAACCGATTTTCGTATCAGGCCCGAAAAAGGAATCTGACATGCAGGTTGGCCCTGCACCTACAGAGGTTCTGACCAAAACGGCGATTAAAGTTTTCACTGTTGACCCAGAGCCGCCGAAAGCCTTCATGCTGCGTCCAAAACTGACCCGCGTCGAAGACAGCAAATGGACTCGTTGGGTTAAGTCGCAAACGTGCTGTTGTGGTTGTGGCCGCCGCGCTGATGATCCACACCACATTATCGGGCATGGACTGGGAGGTATGGGGACGAAACCCAGCGATTACCTGACAATCCCGTTAGCCCGTGACTGCCACCGGAAACTCCACGATAACCCGGATGCCTGGGAAGCAGAGCACGGCAGTCAGGCCGTATTGCTGGCCCAGTTCATGGAATATTCCTACGGCGTGGGAGCATTGGGATGAAGAGTTACAACATAGTCCCAATCCCAAAACCTCGACAGACACAAAAAGACCGGTGGGCCAAGCGCCCGCCAGTTCTCCGCTATCGGGCATTTTGCGACGAGGTGAGATTGCACCGTATATCGCTGCCTGAGAGCGGCTATCACGTGACGTTTGTATTACCCATGCCAGATAGCTGGAGCAAGAAGAAACGCGCCGAGATGGCCGGTAAGCCGCATCAGCAGAAGCCAGATAAAGACAATCTGGAAAAGGCGTTGCTGGATGCCATTTTTGAGGACGACTGCCGGATCTGGGACGGTCGAGTAACAAAGGTTTGGGGCGAAGTAGGCCAAATAATTATTGGAGAAATAGCATGAGACTTGAATCTATAGCGAGATATTTTTCACCAAAATCCCCCACACTGAACGACTCAACGCCCGCAACGGCCTCAGACTCATTAAGCATCAGCGATGTGATGGGGGCGCTGGGTATGTGTCAGGCCCAAGCAGAGTTTGGTTTTGCGGCGTTCCTCGGAAAGGTAGGCATCAGCGAAACGGACAAAGCGAAGGCAGTGGTTCTGCTTGCCAAGCACGCAATCACACGATGCGACCAGATCGCTGCAATCCGCAAGCTACCGAATGAGATAAAAGCCAGAGTAATTTTCACGCTAGCTGTGTTTGCCTTCCTGGATTATTCCCGTAGCGCTGCCAGTGAGGTTCCCTGTGATACCTGCGATGACGGGTTTATTGAGGAGACGAAATTTGTTATGAACCGCCTGGCAATTGCGCACGATGAAACGCCATATACTGAGCGTAGACAACTGCCTGAAGGCCTTATGCCAAAATTTACGGGTGATTTTAAGGGCGAGATGCGGGTGAAGTATGAGTATTACGACACGACTCGAAAGGTCTGCCCGAAATGCAACGGTAAGCAAATTATAAAAACGGCCTGCAATGATTGCCGAGGGCGCGGTGAAGCGCTCGACAAGGAAGAGTCAGAACGGCAGGGCGTACCAGTGCGGAAACCATGCAAACGTTGCTCGGGTCGCGGCTATGAACGCATGCCATCAACACAGGCGTACAGGGCGATCTCATGCATCACCCCCAGCATATCGTTGGATACCTGGAAAAAGTCTGTTAAGCCGTTCTATGACGAAATGATAACCCATTTAGAAATAGAAGAGTCCATGGCTGATGCTGCGTTAAAGGAGACAACAGAATAGTGAACTAAAAAATAGTGAGCAATATTATCGCGAGCTATTTACTTTTCCCGAAACTGTGGTAATTTCTTTCTAACGATGGGTATTATGCGCCTGACGTTGATTGGCCCGCCTTTGTGCGGGCTTTTTGCTTTCTGAAATCCTGACAAACCGCAGGACACTACAAAACATTTTAAGGCTGCCCTCGGGTGGCCTTTTCCGTCTTTAGCGCCCAATGCCTCACTCAATGACGTATGTCGCCTCGCATTCGCGGCGCTAATCCTTATCCATCACCCGGAGCCGGGACTAATCCCCGGAAGGGGGAGGTATGAGAACCATGCCGGAAAAAATTGCAGATAGCGCCACGCATGGGGGCTGGCTGATTGGCCTGCTTCTCGGGGCGATAAATTATTTTTCGCCCAGTGAGTGGATGGTGATCGGTATTTTCGTCGGCATTCTTAGCTCTGTTATTGGGTGTGTCGTCGGTGTTTGGTTTAGATGTCGGCGCGAGAAGTTGCTGAAAATGTACCTCATTGACCGCTCAAACAAGAATATCAGTGCGCGGGACGTAGACCTGATAGGGGGTGAGTAGTGGCATCGGCAAAAACCAAACTCAGTGCCGCCATGCTGGCGCTAATCGCTGCCGGCGCATCTGCCCCGGTGATGATGTCGCAGTTTCAGGATGAGAAGGAAGGTCAGCGGCAGACGGCCTATCAGGATGGTGTCGGTATCTGGACCATTTGCGGTGGGGTGACAATGGTCAGCGGCCAGAAGGTCGTTAAGGGCCAGCACCTGACCGCCGAGCAGTGCAAACAGATTGACGCAGCCGAGCAGAAAAAGGCGCTCGACTGGGTGGACCGCAACGTCAAGGTAACACTGACCGAGCCCCAGAAGGTCGGCATCGCCTCTTTCTGCCCGTGGAACATCGGTCCGGCAAAATGCTTCACCTCGACGTTCTACAAAAAACTGAATGCCGGTGACCGCATCGGCGCTTGTCGCGAAATTCGCCGCTGGATATACGACGGTGGCCGTGATTGCCGTATCCGCGCCAACAACTGCTACGGGCAGATAGTGCGGCGCGACCAGGAAGCCGAGCTGGCATGCTGGGGATTAGACAAATGAGCGGCGGGCTCTCAAAACTGGCCGGCGGGGGAATGCTTCTCCTGCTGGTGGCGTCAATCTGCCTGGGTGGTTACAGCTCACTTTTATCGCATCGACTGGAGCTGGCGCGGCAGCAGGTAGCAGAGCAGAAAAAAACGCTGGCGCAGCAGGCCGAACTGATCGCCACCATGCAGGCACAGGACGCCCGTAACCGCAAGCTGATGGCCGAACAGCAACAGAGAGAGCAGCAACTGCGCCAGCGGGGCGAAATTTACCAGAGGAAATATCAGGATGCGATCAAAAACAACAAATGTGCTGCTGAGCGCATGCCTGATGCTGTTCTTGAGCTCCTGCGCGGAACGGATACCAACGCCGCCAGCGCCAATAATTCTGTTACCCCCTGAGTCAGTATTTAAGCCATGCGAACAGCCAACACTGCAAGGCGATACATGGGGCGATGCTGGCAGCTATACGCTGCAACTTCAAACAGCACTATCAATCTGCGCCGGCCAGGTGGCCACGCTGAACCAGTGGCGTGCATCTGTAGGGAGATAATCATGGGAAGAAAAGCCCCAACACCACCTCCATATAAGCCAGGGGATAGGGTTGTGCGTCCAGCGCCTCCGCCCCCACCACCGAAACAAGGAAAAACGATGGCAACAATTATTCCAAAAGATGACAAGCCGAATGAAATCACCGTGACCGTCAATGTAGATTCCTCTGCGCTCGATCGGGTCGAAGAGCAGCTTTTGCGGATCTCTTCCTTGGGGAAGAAAGCACAGCTGTCTGAACCGCTCGTGCTGACAGTTGAGCAGATTGAGGAGCTTGCACGTTTCGCGGCAGAAGACGGACAGCCGTCATACACCATTACCACCGGTACCATTCCAGCATTTGAGGCTGAGGATGGTCAGAATATTGCGGAGTACAACGGCTTGATCGCCTACTCGGACTCGGAAGAGCACGGCGTTTTGCAGTTGGCTTGAATTTATAAAATTCTGCAAAAGGCATTCTCTGAGTGCCTTTGACAGAATAAATACACTGAATCTTCGCGTGGTGCTCAACTGCATCGCCGAGGTTATATCCAACGAACCAGCAGGAAGTTCTATATGAGCGAAGCTAAACCGCAAGATGCCAGCACAGTGAAGGGATACCGCACCTTGACCGCTGACGATATTGAGCAAATGAATAGTCTGAAAGATATCAGTCGTAATTTTTGCGAACAACTCGACATCGAACGCACACACCTCTCGCTGGAGACGGTAGAGGCTGGTTCCCCGGAAGATGACAATCGCAGGGAGGCTATGCGCTGTCTGGCTATTGCCCGCACCAAGATGCAGGAAGCCTGCATGTGGGGTTGTCGTGCAGTGGCTCGTCCGGATGCGGATTGTTAATAGGCATTACAGGTGGCATTCACTGAGTGCCACTGATAATGCTGATGTATAATCCTCCCCAATAGGAGGATCTCATGTCATACAATCTCGGCAATCTGCCAAAAGAAGAAATGGATAAAGTGAACGTTGACCTCGCTGCGTCAGGCGTTGCTTACAAAGAGCGCATGAACATGCCGGTGATAGCGATGCAGGTAGAGAATGAACAGCCAGCGCACCTGCGCGAATACTTCCGCGAGCGCGTGGCTCACTACAGAGAGGTGAGCAAAAGGCTACCAACAGGCTCATCAGCGGTTTATCAGCAAATGGCAGAGGCCAACGGCAAGAAATAACACAACCCGCTCCGGCGGGTTTTTTAATGTATGAAGCCATCAACCTACATCAGCGGGCCGGTGGCTTTTTTATTACCACTACCAATAAGAGAAACCACCATGTACACACTGAAAATTGTCACTGCTAACCGAAACGAAATCATCTATGCCGTTGATTCCATCGAATGGAAGCGGGTAGAGAAAACAATCTATGGTGATACCAGCACCGGCGAGCCATTGAAGCTTACCCTTATGCCTGGTGATACTGCCTATCTGGCCAACAGCAACAACCGAACGGTTGCGACGTACACCAACCCAGTAGCGCAAAGCGAGGGCACCGCGTGAAAGAGCCGAGGATATACGGTAGCAAGTGGGATAAGGCACGCCGGGCATTCCTCCAACAAAACCCGCTGTGTGTCATGTGCGCACAGCAGGGACGAACGGTAGCCGCCGTTGTTGTTGACCATATCGAACCGCATAAGCTGAAGGATGCGATTAAGTCAGGCAACTCAGCAGCGGTAGCGAAGGCGCAGAAGCTGTTCTGGGACAAGAAGAACTGGCAGGGCCTATGTACCCCTCACCACAGCGGCACAAAGCAGCGGATGGAGAAGAGCGGCACGGTCATCGGATGTGATGCCGACGGTATGCCGCTCGATCCTAACTCGCACTGGAGTAAGTGATGACGCAAGACCAACAAACGTTACTGATGTTCAAGGGCCTGATTGCTTCGCTATCAGAAGAAAGCCAGGCGAAGGTGAAGGAAGCCGAGGAAAGGTTGCGGGACGTGCTGCGCAGTTACCCTGACGGTGAGGCTATGGTGGCCTTCGGTTTCATCGGTGCCGAGCTTCAAACGGGTGGTATGGAAACGATTGAAAAGTGAAATGATTGCAAGTGCAATGATAATGATTCGCATCAATCGAGGGGGGAGGGGAAAACTTCAAACCCTTTGCTCCGAATGACCTATCACCGTCCTTTCTGTGCACAACCGCGAAATGAAAAGTTTTTTTCTGGGTGATTTTTCAATCATTTTAAAATGGTTTCATGTGCAATCATTTTCCGTTTAATCAATAAATTTTCGCCGTCTGATGGGAGGTTTCTATGGCCGGTCGTCGCCCGAAACCGACCAAATTAAAATTGGTGACCGGCAATCCGGGCAAAAGAAAACTTAATGATAATGAGCCGCAACCCGCCCGCGAAATTCCCAGCCCTCCCTCTCACCTTACTGATTGGGGGAAGACTGCCTGGGGGCGGATGACCGTTCTTCTCGATGGTATGGGCGTTTTGACCGTTGCAGATACTTTTGCACTTGAGCGCCTGTGCGATATCTATGCTGACATCCTCCAGCTCCGAAACACGATCACCGATGAGGGCCGCACCTATACGGTTCAGACTGAGGGCGGTTTTCTGATTAAGGCCAACCCGGCCGTATCCATGCTGGCAGACGCCGATCGGCGATTTAAAAGTTATTTGGTGGAGTTTGGTCTGACGCCGGCCGCCAGGTCAAAGGTGCAAGTCAATGGTGGAGAAAAAGAAGAAGACCCGCTCAACCAGTTCTTCGGTTGATCCCGCAACCCAATACGCAATGGACGTAACTTCGGGTAAAGAGCTTGCTGGGCCTGATATTCGTAATGCTTGCGCCAGACACCTGCGTGATCTGGAACATGGCCCGGCACGCGGGCTGGCATGGGATGCAGATTCCGCTCAGCGGGCAATAGATTTCTTTTCGAAAGTGCTCAAGCTGAACGGTGGTGAGCATGAAGGTCAATCCTTTATTCCGTTAGCCTGGCAGTGCTTCGTCATTGGTTCCATTTTTGGATGGAAGAACAGCGACGGATATCGGCGCTTTCGAATGGTTTACGTTGAGTCTGGTAAAGGATCGGGTAAATCCCCGCTGGCGGGAGGTGTCGGGTTGTACTGCCTGGTTGCTGACAAAGAGCCTCGCGCTGAAGTCTACGCAGCGGCCACCAAAAAAGACCAGGCGATGATCCTTTTCCGTGATGCTGTTGCAATGGTTGACCAATCGCCCGCGTTATCACAACGGATAGATAAGTCAGGCGGTACCGGGAAGGAGTGGAACCTGGCATTTGTTCAGACAGGTTCGTTTTTCCGTCCAATAAGTTCCGACGATGGCCAGTCTGGCCCGCGCCCACACTGCGCACTGATCGATGAGGTACACGAGCACAAAAGCAACCAGGTTGTTGAGATGATGCGTGCGGGGACGAAAGGTCGCCGGCAAGCGCTCATTTTCATGATAACCAACAGCGGCCACGATAAAACGAGCGTCTGCTACGACTATCACGAATATGGTCGGAAGATTGCGGCTGGAATGGAAGAGGATGACAGCTTCTTCAGTTTCATTTGCTCCCTTGATGAAGGCGATGATCCTTTCAAGGATGAGTCGTGCTGGAAGAAGGCCAACCCGTCACTGGGCCACACATTCAACGAGCGATATCTGCGTGAACAGGTTACCCAGGCACGCGGAATGCCAGGCAAAGAAAGCATTGTCCGCCGGCTTAACTTTTGCCAGTGGGTTGATGCGGCTAACCCGTGGATGGGTAGCGATGTCTGGATGGGGTGCGAGTCTGATTTTGACCCGGACGAGATGATCGGGGAGGAGTGTTACGGCGGGCTTGACCTGTCAGGGACGCGAGATTTAACCGCGCTTGCGCTTTATTTTCCGAAGCGTAAGCGGTTGATGGTCGAGTTCTGGACGCCGAAAGAAACGTTGCTTCACCGTGCTAAAACTGACCGTGTTCCGTATGACATGTGGGAAAAGAAAGGTTTTATTTTCTCAACGCCGGGTAATGCGGTGAAGTACGGATTCGTTGCCGAGCGGATCGCCGACTTGGCCCTCCGATTTCACATCAAAGCGATTGCCTTCGACCAATACCGAATCAAATACCTGGAGCCAGAACTGGAAGAGGCTGATGTGAGCGTGCCACTTATTCAGCATGGGCAGGGTTTCTACAAGGCGGCCGATTCTGGGTTGTGGATGCCGCACTCTATCGAGCTGTTTGAAGGGCTACTGGATGACAAGGAGGTTAAGATTTTGACTAACCCTTGTCTGCGCTGGAATGCAGCCTCGGCGGTTATAGAAACGGATCAGAAGAACAACAGAATATTTGCGAAGAAAAAAAGCACCGGTCGAATAGATGGTGTGGTTGCGTCAGCAATGGCCATTGGGGCAGCTGATGGGGAGGTTGAGGACGATTTCAACCTGGATGATTTCCTTTCCAGACCGTTGAGTATGTGATGGCAGAAAATAATTACAGTATTGACCTGCGCACCAATAACGGCTGGTGGGCGCGTGCGGCGTCGTGGTTCGTGGGCGGACGCCTGGTCACCCCTAATCAGGGATCGCAAACTGGCCCGGTGTCCGCTGGCGGCTCTCTCGGTGATTCCGTTATTACCGATGAACGGATATTACAAATATCTACCGTGTGGCGATGCGTTAGCCTGATATCGACGCTGACCGCCTGCCTACCGCTGGACGTGTTCGAAACCAGTAAGGCAGATAACCGAACCAAAGTGGGGCTGGATAATTCTCTGGCCCGCCTGCTGCGGTATTCACCTAACCCCTACATGACCTCGCAGGAGTTTCGCGAGGCAATGACCATGCAGCTGTGTTTCTACGGCAACGCCTATGCGCTGATCGAGCGTAATGGGCTGGGCGACGTAATTAGCCTGATCCCGTTGCAGTCGGCAAATATGGATGTGCTGCTGGAAGGTAAGCAAATTGTCTACAAGTACCAACGCGATCATGAATTCGCCCGCTTTAAACAGCGCGACATATTTCACCTGAAAGGGTTTGGCTTCAATGGCCTGGTGGGGCTGTCGCCTATCGCCCATGCGGCCAAATCTGGCGGCGTTGCCGTAGCGATGGAAGACCAACAGAGAGATTTTTACGCCAATGGCGCCAAGTCTCCGAAAATCCTCTCGGTTGGTGACCGGGTGATGACGAAAGAACAGCGCGATCAGGTCGAGGAGAACTTTAAGGAAATTGCCGGTGGGCCGGTGAAAAAACGTTTGTGGATATTGGAGGCAAACTTTACGGCTCACGATATCGGTGTTAGCCCGCAAGACGCCGAAACAATGGCCTCCCGCAAATTTCAGGTCAGCGAGCTGGCGCGTTTCTTTGGCGTACCGCCGCACCTTGTCGGCGACGTTGAAAAATCGACGTCATTTGGTACCGGCCTTGAACAGCAGAACCTCGGTTTTCTTCAGTACACCTTGCAGCCATATATCACGCGCTGGGAGCAGTGTATTCAGCGCTGGATTGTGAAGCCGGCTGATTTGGGGCGTTACCACGCCGAACACAATCTCGATGGGTTGTTGCGTGGTGATTCTGCATCGCGTGCCACCTTCATGAAAGCAATGGGGGATGCAGGCTTGCGAACAATTAACGAAATGCGGCGCCTGGATAACTATCCGCCGTTACCGGGTGGAGACGTCGCTATGCGGCAATCGCAAAACGTACCACTCACCGATTTAGGCAAAGAACCCCGCGAAAGCGGGGTTTAGTTTTTTAGGGGGCTTTGATGCCAGACATTAAAAAAACGCTGTCCTTTGAAGAGACGGAAATCAAATTTCTTGGGGACGGTACGCAGGGCATTTTCGAGGGCTATGCGTCCGTGTTCGGCAATGTCGATTCAGATGGCGACATTATCCTCGCTGGCGCATTCAAAAACACCCTGCAAACCCAAACCCGCAAAGTGGCGATGTTCTTCAACCACCGCGCCTGGGAGCTGCCTGTCGGTAAGTGGGATGCGTTGCAGGAAGACACGAAAGGTTTATTTGTCCGTGGGCAACTCACCCCAGGGCATAGCGGTGCCAGCGACCTGAAAGCAGCCATGCAGCATGGCACCGTTGAGGGGATGTCCGTCGGTTTCTCCGTGACCAAAGACGATTACTCGCTGGCAGCAAATGGCGGACGCATTTTCAAAAACATTACGGCGCTGAGAGAGATCAGCGTGTGCACCTTCCCGGCAAACGAACAGGCCGGGATATCGGCGATGAAGAGCATCGACGGTATCGAAACTATTCGTGATGTTGAGAACTGGCTGAGGGACTCAGTGGGTTTAAGCAAATCACAGGCAGTGGGGCTTATTGCCCGGTTTAAGTCGGCTGTTCGGAGTGAGTCCGAAACTGACGAAAACAAAACAGATATCTCTGCGCTGATCGAGCGCATTAGTTCATTCCCTCAATCATTAGGAAAATAACATGTCCGAATTAGCCCAAATTCAAAAGGCGATCGAAGATTCGCAGAAAAACATGACCCAGCTTTTCGATGCTCAGAAAAAAGAGATTGAAGAGACGGGCCGTGTGTCCAAACAACTGCAGGACGATCTGGTCAAGGTTCAAGAGGAACTGACTAAATCCGGCACCCGCCTGTTCGATCTGGAGCAAAAAGGCGGCGCAGGCGCTGAAGACCCAGACGCCAAGAAAGACTTTTCCGAGCGTGCCGCAGAAGGTCTGATTAAGACCTGGAACGGCAGCACAGGTTCCTTTGAAGCGAAGACCTTCAACAAATCCCTGGGGAGTGATGCCACCTCTGCCGGCTCGCTGATCCAGCCGATGCAGGTACCGGGTATTGTTGCGCCGGGCCTTCGCCGTTTGGTTATCCGTGACCTGCTGGCGCAGGGACGTATTTCCAGTAACTCACTGGAATATGTGCGTGAAAAGCTGTTCACCAACAGCGCCAAGCCGGTGAAAGAGAAGGCGCAGAAGCCGGAATCTGACCTGACCTTCGAAAAGCAAACGGCGAACGTGAAAACCATTGCCCACTGGGTGCAGGCATCCCGTCAGGTGATGGACGATGCGCCCATGCTGCAATCCTACGTCAATAACCGTTTGATGTACGGGCTGGCGCTGGTGGAAGAAGACCAGTTGCTTAACGGCGACGGTTCCGGGGATAACCTGACCGGCATCAATGCGGTAGCAACCGCCTATGACACTGCGCTGAATGTGGCCGGTGACACCAAAGCGGACATGATCGCCCATGCGATCTTCCAGGTCACCGAGTCAGAATTTAGCGCCTCGGGCATCATCCTGAACCCGCGTGACTGGCATAACATTGCCCTGCTGAAAGACGGTGAAGGCCGCTATATCTTCGGCGGGCCGCAAGCGTTCACCAGTAACATCATGTGGGGTTTGCCGGTTGTTCCTACCCGCGCCCAAACGGCGGGCACCTTCACCGTGGGTGGTTTTGACCTGGCCTCTCAGGTCTGGGATCGCATGGATGCCACCGTTGAAGTGAGCCGCGAAGACCGTGACAACTTCGTGAAAAACATGCTGACCATTCTGTGTGAAGAGCGCCTGGCGCTGGCGCACTACCGCCCATCAGCGCTGATCAAAGGTAGCTTCACACCGCCGGCTGGCGGCTAATAACCACTGTGGAGAGGGCGGTGTTTGCCGCCCTGATTAATTATGGCGATTGTTGTCACTGATGTAGTCCAGATCGAGGAGCTCCGCCAGCATATCGAATTTGATGGAGACGACCGCGACGCGCTGATCAAGCGCTATGCGCAAGCCGCGTTGAATTATTGTTTGCGTTGGTGCGATGACCCACGATGGAAGGTTGCAACAGATATTCCGGAGCCGGTTGTATCAGCGATGTTGTTGGTGTTCGGTGATCTGTTTGAGCACCGCACCAGCCAGAGCGAGATACAGCTTTATGCCAATGCGGCCGCAGAGAATTTAATGTGGTCATGTCGAAATTGGCGCGGCGTGGAACCGGTGGAGGAGGAACCATAATGGAACCTGGGCGCTTCAGGCATCGGATCATGATCCAGAATTTCGAAACCGTTGAGTTGCCATCCGGGCAAGAAAAAGAAGTCTGGGTTGATGTGGCTATCAACAAAATTCCCGCCGAAGTAAAAGCCATCAGCGGCCGTGAGTTGATGGCCTCCAGCGCGGAGAAGTCAGAGGCAACCGTACGCATCTGGATGCGCTACCGAGACGATGTGTCCAGCGCTTCCCGTGTGGTTTTTCGTGGATTGGCCTACGAGATTGAATCTGCCCTGCCGGATGTTCGCCTGACGCGCCTGGAGCTACTTTGCAAAACGGGGGTGAAGCTATGATCGGCGGGAAACTGGATTTCTCCGGCCTTCTGGACTTATCAAAAGAGCTGGAAGTGTTAAGCAAAGCGGAAAGCGGCAACGTTTTACGACAGGCCACCCGTGCTTCTGCTGCGGTGTTCCGTGATGAAGCGCGACGCCTGGCCCCTAAGCGAACCGGCAAGCTGGCCAGAAACATTGTGGTAGTGAGTCAGCGTGGCCGTCAGGGTGAGGCCGTCGCAGGTGTTCATGTGCGAAGCAAGGGTAAGGCCAGTAATCGCAATAATGCTTTCTACTGGCGCTTTGTTGAATTGGGAACGTCTGACATGGTGGCGATCCCGTTTATTCGTCCCGCCTATGACGGCAAACAGGAGGTGGCAGTTCAGGCCGCGTTCGACAAAGCCAACGCCGCTATCGACAAGGTGCTATCCAAATGACTGAAGCCGATATCAAACCCCTGCTGAAACCACTGGTTGGCGGGCAGGCATACCCTTATGTCGTCAAACTGACAGCCGAGGGTAAGCCGGCAGTGAGTCCCCCGTGGATCGTGTATTCGCTGCCCAGCGAGGATTCGGCAGATGTGTTTTGCGGCACGGCGGAAACTGCTGTGATGGTTCAGGTCGATGTCTATGCCGATACCGTGGATGAGGCGACGGCTATCCGAGCGTTAGCGCAGGAAGCGATCAAACCTCTGGCACCGGCGGAGATGCGGGCCTTTAAAGATTATGAACCCGCATGTAGCGCGGCGAAATATTTTGCATAGATTTGCGGTTAATTATGCATAGCTATAAAAGTGGATTTTGCATAATGCAAAATATATCGCAATGATTGTGATTGAGAATGACCGGGTCTGTAATAGACCCGGTATGGCTTTGGTTATAAGGATGTTTGATAGAAATGGTAGTACAACCACAAGTCACTGAGATTGGAAGCCAGGTATGGAATGTTAGTCCCAGGCCGACCGTTTACGTCCTCCGACGTAACATTACTGAATCCATAAAATCGACCAGGATAACCGGGGCGCGGGCCAAACTCCGCCTTGAATGCCTCAGCAAGCGAAATAGCGGCGTTTACTGTTGACTGTCGGTTATCCATCAGCAATACAGCCATAGCCCAGGCCACGGTAGGTGGTTGGCCGCGACGCGCCTCAGACCAGCAATAGTCAAGCTCTCGCAGAGCACCTGCGCCGGACGTGGCCCTCAGTAACAGATTCACGTTGTCAATTGGCGGATCCTTACGGCCAACCAGCTTGTAAGCGAATGCAGCGAAATAGGCAATCCACGACTGGTACGGTAGCCACAAATCAGCAGCCGGTGATGCGTTCTGGCTGTCCGTTACGATGCCAGGTATGAGCTGGTAAACCGTTGCCAGGCGATTTAAGACGCCGGCGAACGTATTTTTGTACACGTCGCCGGAATCTAACCCCGCATAAAGCGCCAGCCCCAGCACGCGCATACCCATTGCGTTTGCGTTGCCAACGTCAGTCTGGAACTTGCCATGCAAGGGAATGCCGCCGATTGTGTTGTAGCGGTCAACCATCGCGTCAGCAAAGTTTTTAATTCCCGCTTTCAACTCCGCAATCGCTGCGGTGTCATTTTCTTTCACCGCCGTAAAATACATCCACTGCAAGGGAGGAATGACGCATGTCGCCGCGAATTCAAGCCCATAGCGTTCTGACAGGTAATTATCGCCGAGGTTTGCCAGCGGGCCAAAGTTCGCGTTCAGGTAATTTTTAAAGTCACCGAACAGCTTCTGGAATGTGCTGTTTTTGTGACGGATAAATTTAATAATCTCTGTCGTGTATGGCCGGTGATACGACGTTTTTGTCCCGCCCTTGCCGACATAGTAGTCATAGTAATCAGGCATCTTTGCAGCGTCGTCCCAGAATTCGAGAATAGACTCAGACAGCTCTGCGAGTTCGGGCAAAATCTGTTTTCGCTTAAGCCCTGGGTAAGCGGCAGCACCCAGGAAACCGACAGGACGATTGAAGACTTCGATAGCCACATTACGCGGGCTATCCTGCCTTTCATTGCAGTCGATCCAGAACTCAAACGGCCATGCCCAATTTTTCTCAACAGGCCAGTTTAGGAAGCTGCTGTCATTGACAGAGGTATATCGCCAACCGGCATACATCTGGACACCACCACTACCGACACCACCGGCAGAGGCGGTCAGGGGCCGATTGGGACCATACTGTGTGCCATTGCGGTGCGTATCACCGCAGGCGCGAACGACGGCCAATGACATTGGCGTGGTGAACGTTCCCGCCGCAGGTGTCAGCGCCGTTTTGTACTTGTCGTCCGCGACAAACGTCGTATCCCCCGTCTGCAGACGAATATCGAATCCGTACAATTTACCAACAGGAATTTCCTTCATCGCATTGCACATGCCGTAAATCTGAACCTGTCCAGACTTGAAGAAGCGGTAACGTATCCGGAGTTTTAACGATCCGGCCTCTATCCCGTATTTTTCTGAGTTATAAACAATGACTTCAACCTCAGAGAATACGGGCCCCGTGCTGACAAGGCGCACCAAGGGTTTGAATGAAAACCGGGTCAGGTCTGACGCACCGTTTAACATACCGGCAAACGTCGCAAAATGGCTCATGCCATGTACAACGCCGCTTTTGTCTACAATCGCGCCCAGCATGAAATTACTGCTGTCACGGAAACGGAAGGTGTTGTCGCCGACGGTAATATCATAACCGTCACTAACGTGTCGTAATTGCGGGTAAGCTCCATGTGTTTGCTGCGCGGTATGGGCATTCAGCTGTACATAGAGTTGCTTCCCCGCCGCAATATCAGCGTTGAAGAATACCGCCCCCGATTTCAACGAACCATCGTCATATTTGCCGATATCCAACTGCTTGCGCAGGTTGGTATGGTATTCCCCCGCAAACTGACAATCGATGTTGTTTCCTTTCTCATCGAGTAACACAAGGCATTCAGACGAGGGGGCCTCTCCCTGTTCAAAGGTCACCTTTAATTCAACCGGATAATGGGTAAAATCAAGCCCGGTGTTGTTCGTTACGTCAGCAATCTTGCGAGTGTATTTATCCTCTGGGGAAAATTTCATTTTTTTGCGCTGACGTATTGTGGCGGCAACACCCACATCACCGGCAACATCAACAGTATACGCGCCTGGAGGGACGATAATATCAAACTGATTTTCACGTAATACATACGATCTGTATGTATCTGAATATGCCATCATCAGAGCGCCGTTTAACATGGTCGCAATGTATGCCAGAACGCCCGATGCATTACCCTCATAACCCGCATTCACAACATCCGTTAAAACAACAAGAAATTGCATGATATTCTTGCTGGCGTGGGCGGATATACAGGAAACCGTCTCAGATGTTAACACTTCCGCGTAAGATGGCTTGAACGCCCCCGATGTGTCGATAACCCGAAATCTGTTTTTTTCGTTAATCACATTAAAATTAGCAGGCAACGTATAACGTACACGTGCGTAGCGCTCGGTTAGCTCGGAGAACTCATTCAGCGTTAAATCGGATAAATAAAACGGCTGAAAGTTAGACGATATTACACCATTTGAATATTGTGTGTGATTTGGAAGATACCAGCGCTTCGTGAAAGCAGGTGATGACACTTGAGAAAATTGGATCGTACTCAAAAATGCATCGTGGGTATTCACATCCGTAATTCTAATTAAAGATGTGTCATTTATTTTAATCGACCCAACTTCATTGAAATCAACTGACGATACAATCTCAGTGTATAGCTCGCTTTGCAAATAGCTGACATTGGCTAACTCATCCTGCAATGAATTGATATCGTTGATACCTGGGAGTTCGCTTATGCCAAGGGGGACACCATTGTTATTTATGTAGTATTTAAACCCTTTACCTACGCCTAATCCTACACGGAATGCATGACCGATTGGCGTCTTAGCCATACCTGAGATAGTTCCATCAGGGTCTGATTCAGATATGTAGAATGTGTACTCTCTATAATCAGACATTGACTCCATAGACGTCTTTAAGAATTGAGTTCTATTGGCTAGCTGTGTGGCTTGCAAGTTCGCAATACCGCCAGAACCTCCGACAGCCTTATCATCATGTTCGAGCTGATAAATTTTTTCTTCCCAGCCTGGTGTTTCTGGTAAATTAGCCATTTTTATTCCTTTGGCGCTTCTGGCCATTCAATATCTGCTGGTTTGGATATGTCGACACGATTTAAGGCAACACGATATGCCATCCACTCGTTTAGCTGTGACAATTCGATATCTGTGGCAATGCGAAGTTCTTTGGCGTCCTGTAACGGTGCCATAGCCTTTGCCGCCAAATCAAGCAGAGAGGATTTTGCTTTTTTTGAAATTTGCTCCCTTTCTGCCTGCGAAATTTCGCGAGGTATAATATCGCCATTTTTAAATACCCAATTTCCGAAAATGTCACATCCTTCTGGTAATGAGTCTATTTCAACAACAGTCATTCCTACTGGATAAAGGCGGGAGGTATCCTCGCTGATACTGCGAATGACACCTGTATCATTATCAATCGCCAGGCTGAACTTCTTGGTGAATTTAGGCAGCGACTTGAACCAGTCATTACCCTCTGCATCAATAAAATATTGGATACCTTCACCGTTGAATAGCTCGTCAGGAACATAACGCTGTAAATTTACTAGTTTCATATTATCAACCTTCAATTGTTACCCAGCCACCGCCACGAAAAATCTGTAATGGACGATATAAAGCCACGCCAACCTGATTGCCTTCATTTCCATTGCCGCCGGTTAAGACACACCCTGCAGGAGCCTCAACCAAGCCGCCATCCATTGTCATAGAGCCTTGAGCGCCACGAAGTACACGACTGATAGTATTATTACTCAACCAATCACGTAAATATCCGCCCCAGATAGGGCCGGATATATTGCCATCAGCGTAGGCACGGCAACTCCCTGCACTCCAAGTTATTTCCCCACCTGCATTTACTTCACCTACAGACTCAATTTTCCCCTGTGCGGTTATGCGTCCATTGACTCCGAAACCAATTCCATTATTCGAGTCATGCTCAAGGAACATCCCCCATGCGCCAGCTGAAGAGATAGTCCACTCCATAACGGACAGTCGGTTTACTGAACCAAATATACCCACTTCGATATTTCCTTGGCTTCCATTGTTCGCTGACCAAACAATAGAATTGGGTACGAGTGTTTTACCTGTTGGCTCTAAAATCCAATAGCTACCGCCGGTTGATGAGTTACTTCCAGACTTAAAAACCAACCGGTGCCCGTTATTTGTTGGTTCTGAATAGATAGCGGTTTTATCTACAGTTCCCGCAGCGTTAGCGAATACTAAACCTGCGTTTCCTTCACTATGAACACGCAAGCCACTATCTTGACCGATAAAAGCAGGTGCTTTAGCAGTTCCCGTCAATGCCCCGCCTGTAAGTGGCAGATATTTGTCGGAAACAGTACCTGTGAAAAGCTTTTGGATAGCCAATAAAACTTGATTAGGCTTAGTTCCATCAGGAAGCATTCCAGCCTCAGCCAACACTGCTGTTAATTCTTTCTGTATGTCACGAGTCGCCGCTTGCTGGTTATTCAGATGTAGTGCAGTAACAATCGTGCCTTGAGTTCCCTGAGAAGGATTGCCTTCGTGAAACAATCCATCCTCAGTATTAATAGGGGGCATTAGAGTTTGCATGATTAATCCTCTGTTGTGTCCTGGATATAATTTTGCATTGAAAATGACGTAGCGCCATCAAAGGAAAATGAACCGTCATAGTATGGTGCTCGCAAGCGATCAACGTTATATGCAAAATAACAAAATGAGTGAGCCGGCTTTAGGTCATTCAATGTGGTTTCTAAAATATCATCACCAAACGACATTAGACTTTCACCCGCCGCTGATGCTCCAGCCCTGAAACGGTAGGCTTTTTGGTTTGAATTAAATACATTGACCCGCCATATCCAAATACTGTCTTCGGAATACAACGGTTCTCCAGTTCGATTGACCCCAGCTCTGAATGGCTCCAATTCATCAATAGTGATGGTATAACCGATACTTTCAGCCAGGCGAATAAAGTACGGAATGCTGAGACCACCAAATTCTCGCAGCTTAATGAGCACCCGTTCGCGGCGTTCTTGATAGGTGCTATTGGCCCCTGGCGTAATGCCAACCACACGCTCCCAATCCGCGATTAAATCAGCAGCAAAAAACGGTGTTACTCCGTTCAATACCTTTTGCGCGTAAAGTGCGGTTTTATCCAACACGTTGCCTTCTGCCAGCAACTCGGCGGATAGATTAGGTTGTGCAGCGCTGTAACTGTCCTGTGGCAGTAATAGCGCCAATAACGTGTTATAGCTCATAACAAATCTACCGTGATATCACCGACACGCAGCCATTCAACAGCAGTTTCATCGACCGCAGGAGCGACATTGCCAGGAGGATCAACAATCACTTGGTCAATGATGCCGGCAATCAACGATATCTGCGTACCAGCCTGGCTACGAACAAAAGTCGCCCCTGGCTCTAATCGGCCGACAAAATCAGTCAGCACCTTTTTAATTTGAATGGTGGCATCATCAATATTTAGACCGCTTAACGACACTTTAACGTCAATATTAAAGGTCTTAATTGTTGGCATGAGCACCAAAGAATTTTTAGCCGTCACCGGCCGTACATCGTCTATATGTGTCTGGGCGCGTTCTACAACCTCGGCAGAGGGCAAGCCATCGGATGAGGTGATCACAACGTCAACCGTTCCTAACCCTCGACGCAGCGGGTAAACATAAGCGGAGGTCACACCAGGAACCTCAAGTGCCCAGCGCTTATAGTCGTATTTATTGCCGCCGGCTGGCGGGCGGCGGATCAACTCCAGCAGGCGAGCGAGCAGCTCCGAGTCGGACTCGCGGTCAGTTCCGCCCCCCATCACGCCGATAATCACGGTACTATCAAAACCCTCCGGCGTTGTCGTTAACATGCCGGACATTACAGTGGTGGTATTACCTGCAGCGCCGGCAACGGATGTACGTGCAGTAACCGTGGCTTTGCCTTCACTATTGAGTATGGCCTCAGTAGTGGTCGTCCAGGTCGCGCCATCACGCGTGATGGCTAGCCCGGCAGAAGCCTTTGCACCTGGTTCGCCTGTCAGAGATACTGGCCCCGAGGCGGTGTTAGCAGCCTTGCGGGTGATGCCGCGAGTTCTGCAATGGAGTTCCAGATACTCGGTATCGGCGGTGTCAGGGAAAATCTGACGAACAATCCAACCCTGATCGCGGTAGATACCCTCGGCGCAACTGGCCACTGACGAGGCGCGGATGTAATAGTCACTGTCCTTGCCAATGTTGGCATCGGGCAGTTGGTTGCGGATATCACGCAATAAATCTTCGCGAATCGCCTCAATGACAGGGGTAATGTGCGGCATCAGATAACCCTCACAGGATGATTAAAGGTTTCGGATTGCCCGCTGGCACTCACTACGACAATCGCCAGCACAAGCCAACCAGGCTGAGGGCGGCTTGCTGTAACTGTGATACTGGTAGCGCGGCTGTCATCAATGATGGGCTGTAATGCCTGTTCACTGTATTGCACCGCCAGCTTGTTGACGCGGGACACATCTTTTTCACGCTTTAGCGTGTACAGCAAAGAGCCCAGCATTGGATCAGCCCAGTAGGAACCGAGCGGTGTCATGAGGCGTAAATAAACAGCATTTGCCAGCGCAGTGCGCTGGCCTGAATAATCGCCGGTGAGTGGATCAATGAGCATTTCCATGCCGCAATAGTGACGGCATGGCTGGGAATAAATCAGGTGAAGAGGTTCAGTGGGTTATTGAGTGGGTTTACCGGTTGGACTGCCACCATCGCCGTTCGGATGTTCGTGGTCTTTTAAGGAAACAGTACCAGCTTTAACATCACCATCAGTTTCAAAGCTACCACTGGTCTGGTTGATATTACCTTCAAACGTCGCGCCATTGCCACCCTTAATCGACATACCACCATTACCGGTAATTTTATCCTGGCTGGTAATTTGTTCGCTGGCATTAACCATCGGCGTATTAAAGTCGGCATTATTTTCCGCATTGACTTCATAGATTTTGCAATTCACACGATATATATCGCAGTCAACATCAATAATACGACCACGCTTTAAAACTATTTTCGCTCCCTCATCGGTATATAAGGCGACTTCTCCAGGCTGGAGCTCCTTAAGTCGATAATTGCCATGTTCGGTGGCAATTATAATTCCGTGGGATGTTTTGCCATTCAGGGGTAGTACAATCGCCGCCGTTCCTGGCAGCGGGTTAGAGGTAAACCCATAATGCTGGAACAACTCGTTGTCCTGCAGTTGTTCGCCAGCTAACCCTTTACCCTGGATAGTCTGCACCTGGCCAGCACTGTTCACGCGTGTTAACACCCCTCTAAAGGCCATTCGAATGCCGTTTAAAGCACGACTAATACGCTGGTCAACATTATTCCACATCGACAATTGCGAGCTCCTTGTTCACCTTGGCTTTACGCTTCCTGGCTTTGCGTTTTTTCGGGTAAGCGTCCGGTATCCAAATACCGTCTTCTTTTAGCCGCAGCATAGTCACAGTGTTATCTGGCCGACCGCCAGAGAACTCACGGCCCATCAGGAAATACACATCATCAATGCCGTGGGGTTCGCTCCTGACGCGAATCCGTTGGCCTGGCTGCCAAAGCTCGCCGGCATCGTTGCGATGCCCTTTGACAACGGCCGTCAGTTCATAGGCATTAAGACGGGCATCCGCCATCGCCTTACGGGCACGATAACGTACCTGTTCCAGATTATCGGCATCACCTACCACCATAATTTGTGGCCGGTAGTACGGCACCGTTGGATCACGCACAACGGCTTTCAGACCGTGGAACCCGGTTTCTGGTGTGCCGGCTGCTGGCGTATCATCGTCCTGAGCTTCCTCAGCAACAGCTGCAGATAACGAATCAACGTCGATAATGCCAAGGTCTGCGGAGGACTTGGAGCCTTGCGCATGGCCCTGGGCAAGAACGGTGAGCTCCGAATAGGTGCCATCAATGGATGATGCGTCGCTGAGGTCGAGGATGTTGTTACCCCGTCCGTCTAGGTTCAAAACAAGAGTGGCCACCGGCTCTGCGGTATAGTCAGGCCCACCGATAACCAGCGTGCCATCAGGTGCGAACCAAGGCCATAATCCGCGAGCAGAAGCCGCACGCACCAGCGTATCCCAGGCACGCTCGCCAGGCTCGACAGAAACCTTATCGCTGCGTATCGAACTCTCGGCCTCAATTCGGATGTTGGTCACACCGAGCGGCCGTACAACCTTGGCGATCACTTCTTCAAGGCTCAACATTCGGGATGTGAAGATGGGCGATGCACAGTCCACCAGGACTTTTGCACCGTCGAACCCTGTGATACTGAGGCTCATCTGCTGGCGGGACACACGACGCTGTACCTTGGCCACTCGGCCGACCATCACGGTATCGTCACCGATTTTTACCTGCACAGGTGCGCCGCGCTCGACGTAGGCCGGGAAAGTCCCACCCGGCAGGCCGAGTGTCACAGACCAGGCATCCGATGGGATCAGAAAATCGCTATCAATCTGGTAGCGGCTCCAGGTGCTATGCACACGGCCAGCAATCAGCACGCTAACGGTATCGTTATTGGGCATAGGCATAGAGCACGTCTCCAGGTTGCAGCCTGTTCGGGTTACGAATTTGAGGGTTTAGGCGGGCCAGTTCGGTCGCTCGGGTGTAGTCGGCATACCACAGATGTGCGATCAGATGCAGGTTACCGGCACTTTCCACCCGGCGCTGCACCAGCGGCGGGCGTGTGGTGATGATATTGGCTGCCAGCTGCTGCACCGATAGCGCAATATCTTTCAGACCATCAACCACCGATTGCCAGGTAATACCGACATCGGTAGTGCTGGCGCTGACGTCCTGCGTCGTTGCTTCATAGAGCGCCCGATGCTTGTCGATAGCGTTCTGCAGCGTCTTGCGGGTGTCATTGGCGACAAGTTCAATCTCGGCGGGCGACAATGTGGTAATTAAACCGTCGTCGCTAAGCAAGTCGGCGGCGTCCAGTGCCAACTGCAGTGACATCTGCAGATAGGTCAACACAACGAGCTCGGCAATATCGCTGTCGGTAACGATGATAGGCATGGGTAACGGCGCGGTTCGTTCGCCTGATGCCAACGCTGCCGGCAGCGCGGCCACTGCGTCAAGCTGATTGCGGCTCTCACCCCAATCTGCCATCACGATATTGGTTGCCCCAACCGTCGCATAAGTGCCGGTATTATTGCTGACGCTCGACTTGGACTGGCTGGAGGTTAGGCTAAGCGCACTCTGCAGGTCGGACATAAACGCACCAGGATAATTGATAAAGTCCGTGGTGCTGCTGATAAAACCGGTGATATCGCTGCGGAAAATTGTCACCATGTTGGCCGCTGTGGAGGCCATCGCCTTGGCTTTGGCCATCAGGCGTTGTGTGTTGCGCAGGGGTGCTAGGGCGTTATCAATCAGCGTCTGAGCATCGTCAAGTACAGACTGCACCTGGTTAAAAATGATGTCCGCTTTTGCCGTTGGATACTCGCGGGTAAAGAATGGGATGTTGGTGCCAGCCTCCAAGAATACCAGTTCAATAACGCAATAATCGACGTTTTCCGCCTCGTGATAAACCTGGCACTCGATGAGCTGCATCTTCGGCATAGAGCCGAACACAGGATGGATCAACTCGCCGTTGCCGCGCTTGTCAAATTCGGCCAGCAACGTCTGTAGCCGGCTTTCGTAGTCGTCACCCCAGAGTAACCCGGTGATACGCAGGTTACGTGGCTTGCGCCCCAGGTCGTCTACATCGCCACCATCCACGAACGGATATTCATATTGCGCCACGTCCCTGGAGAAGGTGTCACGGGTGTTGATAACGTCGAATTTAATGCCCCTGAATGAGGCATCTAACATACTGTCATTCCAGCTCATTGAGGCATTCCTGTTGGGCCACGCTCAGCCTGATTACCATTGTATTCATTGACGGATTCCGCGATGGTGCGGCCATCAAGCTCGAGCTTGGTCGTCACCTGGATAGGCTGAGGCTTTTGGTTCTGTTGTGGGAACAAGTAGGACGGTGCACCGGCAGTGGCCATGTCACCCTTGCCGATCGACGTCGGCGGGCTCCACCAGGATTTAACCTCATCCCAGGCATCCAGCAGGCCCGGTTGGGCGCGAGCTGAATCTTTCAGCCGGCTAAGGTCGTCGGAGTATTGGCCCGCCTGGACGCGTTTGCGTGCATCGCCGTCGCCGCGCTCAACTTGCACAAGGGGGGCATCTTGCGATGCCTGATAGAGCATGAGTGGTGCCGCAATACGGCCAGCCCAGCGACCTAGAGCTCCAGCTGCACGGCCAAAGCTTCCTGAGGGCTTAGCCCCTCCAGGAATTGTTGGTGGGACATTTACACCACCGCCGCCTCCCGAAAGGAATTTGATACCGGCGAAAGCTACTGCAGCAACGGTCATTGCTTTGATGCCAATTTCTGCGCCAGCAAGAGCCGTTGTAAGCCCAGGATACTCTTTAGAATATTCAGCTAATTCTTTCGACAGACGTCCTAGAAGATCAGATAAAGATTTCATTGAGTCCATCTGACCAAAATCACGGGCATTATCCAACTGTTGGACTTTGAAGGCGTTTGTATCTGAAATCAGCGCATAGTTAAGATCGCCGGCAGTCTGCCCCTCAGGCAGGTTACGCTGCGCATTCGCATTTTTAACAACGTCCTGCGCGTATTTCCGGTTACTGCGATAACCGATTAACGCCATCAACGCCTGGCGGTCAGCAATCATCTTCCCAACAGCAGAGCCTTCCAGTATTTTTGCCATCGACTCCACTGTTTCCTGGCGTTCGCCACCCTTAGCTGTGGCCAGCTTACTCTCCAGCTTCTTATAGGCTGGGTTATTACCAACGACTTTATCCACGATCCCCACAAAGGCATCCAGAGAGTTAATGCCTTTCCCCCTGGCCGCCGCCAGGCTACCAGGCAAGTCGATACCCTTGCCATTGACCTTGATTTTCGCAGCAGACGTTGCGGCATCAGCACTGCCAATTTTAGCCAACAGGTTGACCAGGTTATTACCTGCTTCATCGCTGGTGCCCGCTGTGATGGCGGCAGCCTGGTTAGCTCCGAGCAGAACGCCAAAATCATTCAGACCTCTCATGCCGTTGTTACTGCCCGCTGCAAGTTGCTGAGGCAACCATTTCGCCATGTCGGCCAGTTCAAATGAGCCATCTTGTCCTGCAGAGATAGCCATGTTGAATGCCTTACCCATCTCATTATCCTGGATACCGAAGGTCTGTTTCGCACGGATTGCAATCTGCGCCAAATCAGTCGGCGCTGCGCCGGTCGCCGTCGAATAACGCTGTATCAGCGGCAATAAGGTTTTCGCCGAGTCCATGGTCACCGCACCTGATGCGAGCAAGGAATCCAGAGTATCGGCAGCGCCTTCTTTTGTACCGCCTCCATTTGTCACCGCCTGGCGAATAAGCTGATCCATGCTTTGCATCCCTGTCTTACGGCCAGAAACACCTTGCTCGGCGTAAGCGGTGTTAGCCATCATGGCAAGTCGCTGCTCATAGGTCATTTGGTTCTTGACCGGTTGGCTCACCACGGCAGCACCGGCAGCAACACCCCCAGCAACAGCCATCGCGTTCGAACCCCAACCACGAGCACGCTCCATGCGGCTCATTTCGTTGGTGGCCCCTTTAAGCTCATCACGCAGCCGGCCGACACGCTGAGTCATCGCTGTAAAGGCCCGGCTCTGCTCGTTGGCAGACATAACGCCGCTACGGGTAAGGCGCATGTATGCCGCTTGCGTCTGTTGGATCTCGCGTTGAACCTCACGCTCGGAACGGATCCCCAACGTTGAGCGGGCGCTTGATGCTCGGCGGTACTCATCCGACAGCGTGCGCGATGCCCGAATGCCGGCAGTGGCATTCTGTTGCTGTGATTTGGCCAGTTCGTCGCCGGCCTTTTCGGCGGCTTTGGATTGTTTGACAGCATCCTGCATCGCCTGGCGCAAGACTTTAGAGGCGGCATCCTTGGCGGACAGGGTTAACGCCAGGGCAAGATTACGCATTATTTCCTCCGTTTCTGGCGTTTGGACTTAACGCGGCGGGATTGGGTTGAGGTGCCGGCTGCGGGGGGCTTTTTACCGTGCAGCCGGTATAACGCATTGATATAGCCGTCAAGTTCAGCGCGGGTCATTGCGCCTATTTGGGGCTCGGTGAATCCGTACTTTCCGAGGGCAAGGACGGTTGTTCGGTAGCCGCTAAGACGGGATTCAATGCCATCCGCTTTTTTTTAAGGGCGGAGATCTGGGCGTCGATGAGGTCAAAATCATCATCGGTTAGCCCGTCACACAATAGCTGTGGGGTGAGCTGCTCCGCTGGTATATCACCCAAAGAAACCAATGCCGACGCCATCACGGCCGCACGGTAAAACATCCCGGCAACCGGGCCTTCGGTCGTGCCGCATTCTTCCATCGTCGCTTCCAGGGCGTTCATGGTGTCCCGCACCACGGGCAGCTTTACCGTAAAGGCAAAGTGGAAGGTGTCGCCGAACGGCACGCCAAGCAGTAAAGAACCTGATTCCGTCATTATTCTTCAACCCGGCGCAATGCGCTCACAGTAATGTCACGTTTCGCTTCGTTGTCCACGGTGTAGCTGGCGCCCACCTGAGTGGAAAAGCAGTCCAGGAACGAAACACGCTTGCCGCCGCTGCCGCTGAGCGGGTACTGCGTGATTTTTGCGCCTTCCATACCCTCCCAATTGAGATCGCCGGTCAGTGGAACCACGACAGAGATCGTCAACTGATACTCGGCAATCCCACGGCTAAAGCCTTTGGCCCGCCCGGTCTTGTTCATGGTCTTGACCAGCTTACGGCCCGTGGTCACGTCTTCTTTGAGGTCAGTCACCTCAATTTCCTGGCCATCCATCTCGAGGATGATCGAGCCTACATATTCTTCAAGTGCCATCGTCTGTTACTCCTTACAACAGCAGGTCAATACGGCCGGCAAACACATGCAGACCATTGACGATATCGGTAGGGATTGCCGCATTGAGTCGGTTAACGTCCTGGGCATCACGCTCCACAATCAGCGCAGCCTGGTTCTCTGTGACGTTTTCCACAATCTCCAACTCTTCCAGCTTGATAAGCACGTCCAGCAGTTCGCTGCGTACCTTTGCCGGGGTTCGGCTGCTCAACTTGTCACGCGGGAAACGCAACGCGATGCGATCGCCACACGCCTTGCGCACATAGTCCAGGGTGCGGATGGTGGTGATATCCAGCAACGCCACATCGTCTACACCCTGGGCGTTTTTGGTGTAGGTGCTGATGGCGCGAACAATCTGCACCTTGTCACCCGCCCCCACGACGAACGGCGTCAAACCGTTATGCAGCGCATTCTCTTGCTCATTGCGTCCCGGCCGGCTGGCCAGCGCCGTGACGTCCAGGGCTTTCAACTGCAGCGTGTTGAGCGGACGGGCCGGGTCTTCTTCGCTGGCCATAACGGCCGCGTAGGAGGCCGCGATTTCTGCCGGCAGTTTGGCCGAGCCGTTGTGCCATCCCAGGGTGATGCGGCCGGCGTTAATCTGGCTGGCCAACGTGGTGCCGGTCGATAACGATTTGCGCCAGCCTGCAACGCCTATTGCGCCGCGTTTTTCCAGCGGGCCGCCGGTTTCATCCAGATGCGTGCGCAGTGCCGTCAGCGCAGCAGCGGTAGAGAACGGTGTCGCCACAATGTTATGACCGGCCGCAAAAACTGCCGCCAGCGCCGGCGCGATATCCGGATCAACTTCACCGCCGGTCATGGTCACCACAGTCACCGTTGCTCCGGATGCTGTCGACTGTCCCTGCAGGACGATGTCGTTGCCGGCTTCACCCTTATTGCGGGCGGTCAGCGTCACGACGGCAGCGGCGGCAACTGCTGTGACCGGCAGGTTAGATTGTTGGGTGATCGCGGTCGCAAGCGCAGTAGCAATTGCGGCCGCTGTATCGCCGGCGTCAATAGCAACATCAACACGCGTGGCACCAACCCAGACAGAAACGGTACCGCTGCCCGTTGCCGAGCCGGCTACTGTAACTGTCCCTGTTGCCGCTTTACCTGCTGTAGCATCGGAGACGCCAATCATCTGCAGTTGCAAATAGCTGTTGCTGGTGATGGCTGCGGTGGCCATCAGGTGTGCGATAGAACCACGACCAAAATAGACGGCCGCTTGTTCATCTGAGAAAACATCAATGGCTTGCAGTGGTGCTGCAGTACCGCCAGCGAGCATCTGACCAATCAGCAACACCTTCTGTGGGTTGCCTGGCAAGGTGCGAACGGCCAACCGGGTATTAAACTCCAGATACTGGCCAGGAACGCGGATGCTGCTCGGGATACTGTCGAATGCAATGTTAGGACTCGCCACGGTTAACCTCCGTTTTTACGGCCTTACCCTGATTAACTGGCGCGGCCGCGTTGGCATCGCCCTCAATAATCAGCAGATCGCCGGCGGCAATCTGCCGCTGGTAATACGCTGAGTCTGGAACCGCCACAGCTTCATCTGCTGTGATGTAGCGACGCGGATTGTCTTCTCTGGGAACACGCACACCGGCCACCGCTTTAATGCTGATCTCATTCATGATTGATAATGTCCACGGCATCCGGCTTTTGCGCCGTCTGCGGTATGTCATAGTTCAAATGGGTGCGCAGCCACTCGGCGTCTGGCTCGCTGGACACACCATCAAACCCATTAAAGAGGTTGTCAGGATGGTCAGCCGGCGCGTTAACCAGAGGGAATTTGCCTTCCTCCAGAGCGGACTCAATCCAGGCGGTATCGAACTCACAGGCAAAAACAGACATTGCTGCCGCCTCCACCTGCGTATTGAACAGCGTCCGAACCCGACCAGGGATAAGGTGCTTGATGGGCAGCGACATATCCTGCCCGGATAACAGACGACGCACGGCCATCACCAGGCGATACGTACCCACCTCATCGAATCCCGGCCCACCGAGCCGAGCGGCGTTTTCATTGCGCAGGTTGCGATCACCGACTATCACCACAAAGCGGCCATGCACGGTGTATTTTCTCTTGGTGAGGTTGGTGTTTTCGGTCTTTTGTACACCGCCGAATGTTACCCAGGCCGCGGGCAGTTGGCGGATGATCTCCGCCGGCTCGCCGTCCATCTCGCCACCGTAGGACTCCACGCTGTGAACCATCTTGCCGAGTCCCTGGCGGAGACGTTCCACAATGGCCAGCTCAGTGTTGGCGATAATCAAAATGCACCTCCATTGGTCGATTTTCGGCTAAAAGCCCTGCCGGCGGAGACAAAGCGGGCACTGGTTCCGCCCTGGATCACGCTGCCATCCGGTTGGCGGCCCAGGGTAATGCGCCCATCTGCCACACGCTCCAGATAGCGGATCGCATCCTCATACCGTTCCCGAATGAGGTCGGTACACTGCGTACCACTGCCGCACAATTTATAGCGAGCGATGTCGCAGCAACGACCGACCAGAACACGCGGTGTATCAGGCCAGGGTGTTGGATAGCGGCCCGCGAGATAACCGTCGATCTCGGCGCTGGACTGCTCCAGCGCCTGTGCCATCACCTCAGCATCAATCTGGCCGGTGTACTTGCGATCGGTAAGAGAGATGCATTCCTTATCACCGAACGCCAGCACCATATCTGCTTGAGTGGCATACATAGCGCCGCCTTATTTCTTCGCCGGAGGCGGTTCTTTCAACGCGGCCAGTTCAGTTGCCAGAGCCGTGCTGTTTTCAATCGCATCATCGCGTGCAGTGGTTAACGCCGCGATACTTTCCTGCTGAGAAGCGATAGTCTTTTGAGCATCATCTAACTGCGATTTCAGCGTGACCAGTTCTTGCTCCTGGCGGGTGATGGTTTCCCCGGCCAGTGTCAACTGCTTGTCCAGGCCTTGAGCATCCGTTGCTGCGCCGGCTGTAATGCGCACCACAACCAATTGCGGATCGTTCTCTAGCTCAGCCAACTGTTTCGGCGTAAAGTGACCGTCTTCGTAGGTGGTGGCCTTGGCGCTGTGGGCGATGCCACAGCGGCGAAAACCCTCACGGCGTGCAGTGATTTGAATCGGCATTATGCTGTCTCCCCGGTTGAGCCATACGCCATCTGCCAGAAGCCGTACCCACCTGCAGCACGTGCCTCAGCGCCAAACAGGAACTTTTTGCGCATAAAGACGTTGTCCGCGTTGTAGTCGGTTTGCTCAACGAATTCCGGTTTTTTACGCTCCTGATAGATAAGCGGTTTCACCGGGCGCGTTGTATCCAGCAGGAACCATTGCGTGTCAGAGGTCAGCTCCGGCACAACCAACACCTCAGCAGTACCTTTATAGATATTCGGCGTGTTGTCCGGGAAGCGATCGGCAGTCATCAGGAAATTGGCTTCATCTTCCAGTGCCGGTGGCACAACCAGAATGGTCGGACGGACTTTCAACGACGCACCTTCCTCATCCTTGAAGCTACGCATGGCTGCACGAGCCGCGCCATAACTGGCTTTCGCCGCAACCTGGGTTGCCGCTGACAGCTTCTTGGTGCCTTTGTTAGAAACCGATACGCCGTTTACCGGGTGGTCGATATCAAAGAACGGCTGACCGTCGTAGCACAGGTTGGTAAACCCCTGACTCAGCAAGGCAAAAACAATATCTGACGGCAACTCTGCTGCTGACTGGCCTGCAGCCTGGGCTTGCTGAGCGAGTCCCAGGATTTGATCGTCTTCGATATCGTTGCGGTCAACTTCAACTGTGGCTTCAAAGTCATCGTTGACAATCGAATAGTTGAAGGCTTCCAGGGCTTTTACCGCCTTGTCGCCAATCCACTTGCGCATTTTGGGAAAACGGCCAAGCCAGCTGTAATCGTTCTGCTTGCTTGTGGAAGGCACCTTCATCGCCACTTTCTGCCAGTCACTCGGCGTCTGGTCAAACGCCTTCTGGAACGTGGTTTTCAGGTTGATGAAGATCGCTTTAATATTTTTTACGTTAACAATCACGGGCCTACTCCTTTAAATCAGAACCCAAACGCCGGCGCTTTCCACGCCCAGCACTTTACCGGCAACAGGACGCACGTCGCTGTTGCTGGTTTTCGCCACAGTCTGACTGTCGGCAACAAAACACTCTTTGCCAATATCCGCTTGGGTGACGGCATCGCCGCCCAGGTTGGCAAAGAACCAGGACTTGCCCCGACGCACCAGGGCGACAGTATCGCCTGCTGTGCCGGCGCTGTTGTCGGCATAGCCATCCGAAACACCCAGCGTCACCTGCGCAGCCACAGCGGTGGCCAGTACGGCAAAGCCGGCAGCATTGCCCGCGACAATATGGCCACCGAAGATTTCGGTGCTGGCCGCGATGGGAACCGGGAATAGCTCGCCATCTTTATAAGGGGTATTGCGATCGGTCATTTCTTGTCTCCCACATATTTGGCAATGTCTGCCGGGTCAGTACCCATCATGGCGCTGAGCGCTACCGCAGCGGCCAATTCATCATCCGAATCGTCCAACGATGGTGCCGGTTTTGCCCCTGCAGGTGGTTGGCCACCGGTCTGGGTAGTCGTGAGGGCCGCGATTTTCGGAGCCTTGTCTAGGAACGTCTTGAGGCTGTCCGGGTTGGCTTTCGCCAGTCCCTTCGCCCAGGGCTCTTGTGCTGGCAGCAAACGGCCATCGGAAAGTGCAGCAGTGATCAAGGTGTCACAATCACGCGTAGCCAAATCAGCGGCAGAGGTTACGCCTGCATGGGCAACGGCCTGGGTGATGGACTCCTGCATGACGGCTACCGCTACCCATTTGGACGGATCAGGATTTTCCACCTGGGCGCTCAGTGCAGCCGTTTGGGCGGCGTCCTGGGTCAACTTGTCAATCAGGTTGAAGGGATTAGCCGACAGCGTCTGAAACGAGGCTGCAGCCGTGCCGGCATCAGCGCCGAGCAGTTGATCAATCAACTTGTTGAGCTCGGCAACAATGTCTTCCTTCGTGGCGGTGATCGGCAGATTCAACATCCAGCGAAGGCGTTCGAGTAGTTCATCCATTGTGGAAGTACCTTTTGAGGTTGAGCCAGCGGCCAGGAGAGAGGCGGCAGCAAGCATCACTTCCTCCATCCCATCCAGGGCCGGTGTATTGGTCAGCGCGGCATTGATGATTTGCACCACGTGGCCAGATTCGTTGTAGGTAAAAACAGGAGAGATAAAGAGATATTCGCCCTTGGCGATCATTTCTGCTGCAGCGTCCGTCCACTGCACATCGACAGCAAACAGACCTTCTTCACGCCATTCCAGTGTGTGGAACCAGCCGGCTGCTGGCGCAGGCTGGCCGTTGGTCGCTGCACGCAAAGTCTGGTGTTCGTAGTCAATGACATACGGCGTGGCGCGTTCCACCGCAGTCGCAATAAGCGGCTTGGCAATCTCAGCCGTCATCAGCCAGTGATCGCATTCCGTTGGGCGACCATCACGAGCACGGAATTCACCAGCAGGGAAAAGCTGGATAGTGCCGTGATTCGCTTTGGTGATTTCGATGGCCAGTGCGGCGATTTTTAGTTTCATGCCGCCGAGAATACGCATCGGCGAAAACTGGATTCAGGTGAAGGGGTTCAGTGGGGTAATCAGGGGGAAATGGTCGGCGATCATCTTGCCACTACCCTGTAGGCAATGACAAGACGCCCCATCGTTTTTAAACCGTTTTTAAAAACGCCAAACGGGTGTAGAGACGAACGTGTGTAGCCGGAGGAAAGAAAAGTGCGCCACGGACGTTACAGGACGTTTTAGCTTATGAATCAATAACGCGTTGAAGGTAGGTTTTTGCCGTCTCTTCCATACCATCAACGTCGCTTTCGGTCAGGTGCAGGAATGGCCGCGCCGGCATCTTGATTTGATAGCCCGGTATGGTATTCCACTCGCTGTAGTTGGCTTTCGATTTCCTGGCAAACCGGTTGTTGAGCGAGCCGTCCTTGCGCTGATGGTAGTATGCCCGCTGACTGCGGGCCGGGATGTTAATGCTGCCGCCTTCCTGGTGAATGCGGGCGTAAACAACATTGGTGCCAACCAGGGCCTCATCATTGCTGCTCTGCTGGCTGATGCTGCTGGCCAGTCGCCCGGAACGTTGCAGAATTTTACCGCCAGCGCGTTTCCTGGCATAAGCCGGACTCCATCCCATCCAGGCCGGACGGCCCTGATTCTTGAAGTTCTCCTCGACGGCATCACCCATTGCGGCCGCCAGCTCACGCATCAGCGGCTCGCGGTGCTCCAGCTTCTTGATGAGCTCTCCCAGGGCATTCTCAAAGTCGGTGACATTGTATGTGATGTGATAGACCGCAGACATCATAACCCTCCGTTGACGATAGGGAGTTGGCCAAGCTCCTGCAGCTGTGCCGGCGTGAGTGCATCCCCCTGATGCATCAGCGTGATAGCAAGCCCCGAAACGTCAGTATCCGGTGAGGCCATTACGCCAAATTGCTGTTTACCCTGGCGGCAGACATACACCAGGTTATCCCCATCCAACAGGGTCGCCTCTGCCGATCGAAGCATTGCCGGCAATTCTTGCCACAGTGGCCCAGGAGAAGAAACAACATCATGATCGCGGGCGGACAAAATCGCCGATGCCGGCGCACGGCCGCGCATTTCCAGCGCGGTGAGTGTCTTGGGCGAAACTGCACCCAGGTGACGCAAGTCACCGCTGGGCTTCTGGCGGATAAGCACCTGATCAACCCAACGTTTAACGCCCCCTGAAACGGCGTTTAACACGGTGTTATCAGCCAGTGTTTCATTGACTGCCGTTGCTGCTAACCGGGGTGCGGCAGTGGCGGATTTATCCATGAGCCGCTGCCCCAGCGCGGCAAGGTTTCCCTGGCCAGGATTGTGACCAAAACCGGCATCCGGGGTATAGAGCTCATTGTTGATGCGCAAGGCCTGGACTTCCCGCGTATCGCTTGGCCCCCAGGCTTGCTGCACAGTGACAATGCGCCCCTCACTGGACTGAACCTGGATGCCATGGCGCTCGACGTCGGCGGACGAACGCGCCCGGACACGGCAACGGCATCCATATCCATCGGGCGGATACATAAACTGCCACACCGGATCATCATAGCGGGCAGTAAACCCATTGAGGGCCGCATGACGTGGGCGTGTGTGCCTGTCCATGACGGCAACGCGCTCCCAGAACGGCCGAAACTCCACGTTGGCCAACTGTTCTTCATAGCGGCCAGCGTTGTAGCTGGACTGCATATTGGTTTCAAAGATGGTACGTAGCCGGCGCGGCGTCAGTTGCTTCCCTTCCAACACACCATCTTCATCGGCCACCAGGCCTTTACCCAGCCAGCCTTTTTGCACCAGGTAAGGCATCAGTTGTTTTTCAAACTGAGCGAGCGTCTTGCCTTCCTTAAGGCTGCTCGTTAACCCGTTGCGAATGTCCTCCAGCACGTCCACTTTGAGTACACCGGCCACGGTGAAGGCCGTTGCATGCGCTCGTGCTTCAACGTCATGCCAGTTGAAACCGAGGGTGTAGCCCTTGCTCTCGAAGTAACGAATGGCCTCTGCCGGTTTCAACCCGATGGCATAGGCCAGATCCACATCAGCTGTCGGCATTCAGATGCCCCCAGATATCAGCGACAAAGAGTGCTTGGGTCAGCAATTGCTGCAGTTGGCTATCATCCAAGTCGGGATAGCTGGCCGCGATGATGTCCAGAGCATCATCCGGGGTATTACCCTGGCTAAGCGCAGCAACCAACGGGGCTATCAGCTGTTGCATGGCGTTGTTGATGGCGTCTGGCACCGTCTGCGCATTATCCAGTGCCACCTGTGCCGGGTCGTCAATATCCGCTTCCGTGCTCAGCGCGGCAAAGGAACGGTACCGGGATTGTTGCTGTGACAATCGCGCACCCGGCAATACCGGCGCAGTAGCCGGGGGCGACAATACTGCTTCACCCTCCTGGGGGTTCGGGATACCAATTTTCTTATGTACCCAGGAGGCCGGGATAGTTTTCAGGCCTGCCGTCACCAAGGTAGATACCCCCTCGGCAAACTCCTTGATGCTCTCCAGTTCGCGGGTATCGAAGACGAGTCGTGGCTGACGGCGAGAGCTCACCTGATAGCCATTGATGGCCAATAACATACGGATGAAACCGCGATAGAAGCCCTCGATTTGACGCGCATCGGCGATCAAGATGTCATGGCGAACATCGTTATGCACTTTGCCGAGGGCATTAGTGGAGCTTTTGCCGTCGGCCTGGCTGGTAAGTGTTGCGCCCAGTATTACTTTTGATGCGGTACGTTCGGCCCAATTGACCATAGCAACAAACGGATCTGCCTGACCGCTGGCCGCCGTCAGGAATTCAATCTTGGTGCCTTCGGGAATAATGCCAGCGGCATCATGCCCTAACGTCACCAGGGCTTCCAATAGCCGGTCTTTGTCGTCGTCCGTCGCACCGGCGAGGTAGGTGCCGACGCGTGCAGGTAAACCGTAGATCTCCAGGAATTCGGCCAGATCACGAATGCCGTAGTTCTTGAACAGGTATGGCCACACCAGCACGCGATAGAGCCCTGATTGGGCCACATACCCGGATTTGGCGTTATGGGTATGCACCAGCCAGCCGAAAGGCCAGAGCTCGGCACCGTTCATACTGCCATCACTGAGGCGGATCTCATCGCCGGCTTCTGGATTGGTACAGAACCAACGGTGTGGACGCAGCTTGATTTTGCTCGGGAGCCAGATTTTATCTTCCAGCTCCCACTTTTCAATTTCCTGTGCGGCAAAGCCATGCCCGATCGCATCGGCAGCATTGAGAGTAATATCTTCAAACTCCGGGATATCCTTCATCCAGGCGGACACCATTTCAGCTATCTTTTTCTCTTCGCCCGTGGCGTTCTCTGGGGGCTCAATACTCCAGTCCAGGGTAAGCAAGGCATTTTTGCGCTTGGCCATCTCAGAAAATATGTGACCATCACGCTCGATCATGTCCTCGAACAGGTCAGCCTGTGCGGCCAAATCACCGCGCTCAGCCGCTTCCAGGATGCGCGGTAGCCGGCGGATGGTCATCCCCTTTGAAGGATGCTCCGGCCACATGCGGTTGAGGCTTGCCATCTTGGTCGTTTGGGGCGTCTTCAACACTTCGCGATTAATCGGGCGACCAAACTGGTCGAGGATTTGTACCATTACCAACCTCCAGAACCGAACCGGCTACCACGGCTATCGCCACGGCGCGGAACGCGGGTAAAATTAAAATTGCCGGCACCCGACACCGCCAGTGCCCAGAGCATATGCAGGGCATCCGGCCCATCATCGTGATCGGCTTTAGGGAAATGACGCAGTTGGTCAATCAAGGTGTTTTGGCTCGGGTGCAGGCGGATCAGGCCGTTAGCCATATGTGGCTGCAGCGATTCGATACGCAGCAATTTATCTGTATGGGGCTGTACGGCGCGGGCGGGAACGGGAACACCGGCAATGGCCGACCGCTTCACCAACTCCGTGCGCAGGAACTCCTGAAACTGGACAGTTTCAATCGCCCAGACCAGGCAGGCATATTCGCGCTGCAGCTCGATGATGTCGGAAATAATCCGATCGGGAACACGCTTGCGGATACGCGCTTCAACCACATCCAGAATGCCGGTGTGCCGATTAAAGCCGCCGACGAGTAACGCTGAGGGGTCTCGACTGGCCCCGGCCTTGCCGAGCGACGGGTCACAGGAGCCATAGAACAACCACTCATTCAGTCTGTTCACCCAGAAGTTGATGCAGCCGGTAAATGGCGCATCTTCGCCGCTGACAGGGTCATTCTGATATTCAGCATCAAAGGTACTGTGGCCATCCCTGGCGCGGATCAACATCAAGGTAAGCAGCGGGCGAGCCAACCAGGACACCACCGCGCCGGCTTCCATCTCCAACTGGTGCAACATATAGAAGGCATTGGCCAGCGCTTCACCGTCCTGATCGTTATTACGCAGGATTTCCTCCCACTTGTCCCAGAGCTCCATGTTGTGGGGCCAGGCGATCAACGCCTTGAAGCGGGCAGACCGCCATAGCGGATTGCGGAGCGTGCGGGATAATACCGAGTCATAGTGCAAGATGGTGCCGATGTAGACCACATCGAACTTCGCGCCGGCACCGCCTAACGGCAGTACAGTCTTTTTGAGCCAGTTCTCAACCTTGTCACGTTGATCAGGATTACGTACCTGCTCATCGTTCTCAATATCGTCCAGAACACACAGATCGGGACGGTATGGCCCATGCCGCAAGCCACGCAGTTTCTTGCCAGAACCGGCCACTTGCACCTTGATATCGTTGCGGGTGAGGATAGTCCCTATCTGCCACACGCGGCCTTGACCGCACACCTCCGGGAAGTCCATCAGCAAACGGGGGTTGAATTCCAGTTCAGCTTTGATGGCTTCCAGCATCGGATAGGCTTGGTCGATGGAGTCCATTACGATGACCGGGTAATGCTTGATGGCGCGAATGATGCACCACAGCACGAACAACTGACTGACCAGGGTAGATTTGGCTTCGCCACGGGGGGCCGCTATGGCGTCGTTCTCACCTTTGGCGCTGGCCACAATTTCCGGCAGACGCTTAAACAGGTATTTATGCAGCTCGCTTTTGTCCTGGTGGCGGACGTAATGCGGGAAATAGTTTTCGACGAAATATGCATACCCGCCAACCGGGTCATTCACATGATCCCGGCGTTGCGCGATGGCGGTAGCCGAAGGGTCAAAGCCGACATCCTCCGCCTCAATAGTACGGCGCAGGCTGGCGGCAAGTTCGGCGAGCTCTAACTTGAAGTCACGCGCAGAGAATTTTTTAGCCATATTTAAAAGCCTGTTAAAGAGGCATTAATCTTCATTGCCGGCCAATGCCTCGTTAACGGCATTGATGAAACGCTCTTGCGCCTGGTAGATGCGTTCGCCATATCTTGGCATCAGAGAAAGCCGCTCGCCGTCGCTTGTTACGACCGTGCAGTTATCGCTGAACTCATAGCGTTCTACGCGGATGACCTGGCTGGCCATTACGTATTGGCCATCCGAGACTTTAATGAGTTTGTCAGCCATACAGTTTTTCAACCTCTTCACCAAAGGGCTCTAACACTTCCACGAACGCCACAAGATGCTGAGGGTGCTTTTCGGCAATGAAGGCGCTGAGCTTGTTGATCACATCCAGGGCTATCGCCAACTGGTTCGTTTCAGGCAGGATTTTCTTACTGGCCGAAATTGCCTTGTTGAACGAATCGCCCAGGCTGGCCAGCAGCTCGACACGCTGAGGGGCTTTCAACTCGCTGTCATTGGTCAACAGCTCCATCGTGGTCTGATACTGGACGAGCATGCTGGTTAAAATGGCGCGGCCGGTTTCTTCCACTGTGCCGCCTGCAAGCACGTGCGCTGAGCGTAGTGCATCCCAATCATCGCCTTTATCCTGCGCCTCTTTCTTCCAGCGGCGAGCGGATACGAAAGACACGCCTACCTGCGACGCGGCGATCTCCAGCGACATCTGCCCGAAGATGTAAGCCCTGCGCAGCTTGTCCCTTATTTCCGGCGAGTACGCCATACTTACATCCCCAATCGCGCTTTAATAAAGAGGATGCCGGTAGTGACAACACCACCGCCAATCGTCCCGGCGATACCACCGGCAATCGCGCCCTGGCGTGTAGCAACGGATTTCACTTCATCGATGTTGTTTTCAATCCGTTCCAGGCGTTGATTGATCTCGGACAGCAGCGCCAGCTCAGTTGTTGTTGCCGGCCCCCGACGATGACGCGTCGCGCGTTTAACCATGATGGTTTCCCTTATCCGCTTTGCGGTCTAATTTTTGGTCGATATGCTCAACTGTGCGTTTAACGTCTTGTAGCAATTGAAAAAATGAGTTCTCAGTACGCATAGCATCATCACGACGCTGGTAATCAGCCCTGATGGCCTCGATAGAACGGCGAAGCTCTTTGAGCTCATTAAAGAGTGAGCGAACAAAACCAATGAGTCCGGCTGTAGCCAGGCCCAACACGGTGTTAACGATGAGATCGGTATTCATGGGTGGCCCTCCCGTTTGTACCAGGCGTTAAGCCCCTGCAACCGGGCCTCTAGTGTTTGGCACCATTCGCCGTAGTCGGCGGCGTGATTGATGATGCCGCCGGCAGAGAGTCCGCCACCGGTTCTGCCGGTTTCGGTGGAATGGCCAGCAGCTCCGGGGGCGGCATTGGACAGACGTTCGTCACAATCGGAATAGCCGAGGGCGGAGGTGTAGAGACACAGCCCGCGAGGGCCAATACCGGTAAAGCCCACATCATTTTTAACCGCATCTTTGATTGCCTTTTTCAGCTTGGTTGAGGTCTGCAGTAGCTGTTGTTCACGCTGTTGTAACTGCCTGGCGAGCAATTGGGATTTTAGCTCCGCCTGCTGGTATTTGGCCACGGCGTCTGCCAATGCCATTGCCTGCTGCTCGGCGTTGTTGGCACGCTGCGCCTGCAGTTGGCTGATGGTGGTCTGTGATGCCTGCAGCTCATTGGCGCGTGTTCCTGCGCCTACCTTGTAAGCGATCGCGGCGCTGCCCAAAGCGAACAGGTAGGCAAGCCAGTAAGTTTTAATGTGCTGCCAGAGGTAAGGGAGAATGAAGAACTCAGTTGGCATCGGAAGTCCCTCCTGCAGTGGCCTTGTCTCGCTTAATCGCCACGTGCTTGGATGCCTGGGACTGGAACACAAACGCGCCCAGGTAAGCGACGTACAGCCATTCTTCAAGATGGCCAGCGGCCGTCACCCAAATCAGCACGATGGAAGCCACCAGGAACGCGCCGACCAGGGTCGTATCAGACGTGGACAGACGGCCGGTGGCGGGATTGGTCACGAGCTCAGCCAGGCGACTCAGGAAAAGCGTTCTCAGCGGCATAGGACACCCTTTGCCTGGGTAAAGTAGTTCTGGCGCTCCGCCAGGGCGTTATCGCCGCCATTAATTACGCGGGTAAGTCCGGCAATGTCGGCTCGGTCAGCGTAGGCATTGCAGCCATTGTCGAACCAGAACCAGCCGGCAGAATTGGCTGCATGAGCATCCAGCTCGAGCAACTCAGGATGCGCAATCAAGTCCAGCTCCAGGGCATGACCACAACGCAGGTAGTTATCGTAAAAGGTGATCTGCTTGAGACCTCGACCACGGTAGCGCCAGCCATCCCCGGAATGCACATTGCCAAAGCGACCGCCGTAGACCAGGTTGGCAATCTCCGCCTGCCGTGCAGTCGGAACGATGATCTCACTGGCTTTACGCCCCAGGCGTTCAGCATCGACACGGCTGATGCGTTTGCGTGGGAACGTGTTCAACAGGCCGGGCACGGAATAATTGAGGTTTTCAACGGTGCGTTTGAATCCTGCTGACTCAACACGGATTTGAGAGAGAAATGCCGCTTGCCGCTGTGGGGTATCAATGCCGAATTCCGCCATCGTGGAAACCAGCAGATCAAACCACCGTTGTGATAGTGCCGGTGTGATGCTGACAGCAAGGCAAAAAGAGTCGGGAGTGAACATAAAAAAGGCACCATCCAATTGATTTAGATGGTGCCAGTATTACGAGTGGGGGACTATGAATTCAGTTGAAAGGGTTCAGTGGAAACCTAAATGTCACTTTCCATACTCTTTTCATTTATCTTCGGGTTACATTAACAATTACTGTATCAGCATCAAACTTAACACTAATGGAACCCCCAAACTTCTGGGCTTTTTCAAATTCGTCAGCAGTGAAGGTAGATGAAGGCTCACCATACTTTTTCTTTAAACTTTCGATAAGCGCCATTTGATTACTATCAATAGATATAGCAATTCTTTCAAACTTCTTATCAATAAAAAATGCCATTGCTAATGTATTCTTACCTGAAAACTTGAAGTTCTCGCACGAGTAATATTCTACTCCATCTGTTTTGTTTTTTTCATATTTTTTCCATGAGCATAACTTCCCGGCATTCAGTTCATTAACACTTGAACCAAACTTAACCCCTTTATAACCATCAACTGCCATAACAGAAGATGACACAGCAAATAAAAACACCCCAAGAGAAATTGATTTTAGTTTCATGATATCCATCCTTAAAATAAAGAGTCTTGCTGTGATGATGTGTTTGCTTTATTCTCAGCCAAAAGCCCCCAAGCAAAACGATCACTAAATCCATACTTTGGACAAAGCCTGGTCATAACCATTAACGACGAAACTCCACTATCGCGGAGTTCGGTAAATTCTTGCAGAAATGAGCGATTACGCAGCTCACGCAGAGCCCTATCGCACCGGGGGAGGTAAAGAACCTCACCGCCAAAATGCTTGACCAACAGTCGTGCATTATCAGCACCGATAGCCTCACGCAGCATCGAAGCACGCGTGGCACCTAAAGCACGCAGCCCTTTACCTACGGGGAAAGTAGTACCACCAAAGAGCTCAAGCAGGCGCTGGGTTGCGGGGTAGCCGATCAGTTCAGCTATCTGCAAAACTGACTCCGGTAGCAATTTCTTAACCTGCTCAAGTTCCATAGTTATTTTCCTTCGCGTTTCGCACGCCTTTTGGCATCTATAATAAGCGCTTGCATGAGTTTACTTAATTGGTCGGTAGTTAACCATTCGATGCGTTTAACCTGGAACATATGATCGCACATTTCCTCGGCATAATTCCACGGACGTTTCGCATCTGCAAGCAAGGCTTCAATTTTTGACAATGAAGCCTTGCGTGAGTTGGCAACTCGCGGCCTACGCCCATGTTTAGTGACCTGCCGAGGAAAGCCTTGTGCATGCATATATTCTCTTACGATCTGCAATTCTTCAAGACTGCATTTGGTTGACGAGGTTTTACCGTTACAAAGCCGAGCAAGTGCCTGACGGTAAGTTGTATCGTCCCAACCTAGAAATGCCTGGCCAGCTTTAATCGCGCCGATAAGGCCACGTTGTGATGGTGTTAACGCCATAGCTTCACTCCGATATTTTAATGACATTATCGCAGGTACTCCGCAAAGTACCTGCTGTAATGGCAACTGATAAATGGTGGCTAATCTACAAAAGGCGCAGGTTGAGTATCATGCAACAACTCATTAAATCGAGTAATGAATAGGCTACGTGCCTGGCGTGGATTAAGCGGGCAAACGGTGAATTTATCGGTAGGCTCGATCCCCTTGAGAATGTCCCATTTATCGCCATCGTCAATGTCGAGGTCGCGGCGTTCTGTGGCCAGCATGATCAAATCCGCGCGTTTGACTTCAGGACTTTGCTGAATTGGCAAACCGAACTTGCGACGAACGGCGCTATCAACTAAAGCCTCGGTGTCGCGGTAATCCGGCAGCAGCGCTTTGAGCGGTGCCGGGATATCCTGGCAGTAAGCTTCGCTGGCATCATGCAGCAACGCCTCCATGGCCAGATCTGGCGGAACAAGGCGGCTGGCCAGAACCGAATGCTGCGCGACGCTGTAGAAGTCATCCAGATGCCCGCAGAACCGGCAGATATTGGAAAGTGCTTGGGCAATGTCGCCAATATCAATCATGTTTGGGCTGATAGCTTCATACCAGAACTGACGGCCACTATGGGTGCGGATGTAATGGAATGCAGGCTCCCGCAGATTGATCTCGACGCAAGTCGTCAATAGCTCGGCATCCATCATGGCATCCGCCATGTTGTAGGCCGATTTGGCTAGGTCGGAGTAATCAGACCAGGCACCGGTATTTAGACCGCTAATTACTAATGCTTGCATGGCGGCAGCGGCGTATTGCTGGCGAATATTCAGGGTCACATTGTTCATCGTTTGTTCTCCGGATTTAGAGCGCATTAGCTTAGAGTTCACAATGCCCCCTCATAATGTTTTCTGTTTTCGAAACTCACCCAACTACGAACCGTTCTGTCATTGAGTTCTAATTTTTCGGCTATCATTTTTGACGTTAGCCCGACGTCAGATAGTTTTCGTGCCAGCTCTACCTCGTCCTTCCTATATCGACAAAATAAGTGGCGCTCACCGTAAGGGCGGCCCGGTTGCATCCCATGGCGGCGCATAGTTGTGCGAATGGTGTCTTCCGTTCTCCCCAAAAGCTCAGCGATTTCCCTTTGCGACATAACTTGTCTTTTTTCCCGCATGAACTTTATTTCCCACTCCTCAAAATTTTTGTGGCATTGATAAAGTTCGACTCCGTACTTAACGGCCTTTCGTCTTAACGTGCTGACGTGGCATTTCAATAGAATTGCCAATTTTGGCGCAGGAATTTTAGGGCCAAGCCTTAATAAAAGAGCAATTCTGATTGGATGCCACTGCTTGATTCTTACCTTATACATCGTCCATTGATGCGCCTCGAGTTTATATAAATAACTCGTTAATGGATTATTCATTCGAACCTCCAAAGCTTTTTGTGGCGTTCAACGGCCTGTTTCATCACGACACGTTCGCCATTGGTATGAACCTTGTTGCCGCGCAGGTCATAGAACTGAAAACGAGAACGTACAGGTAAACGCGGATATTCGATCACCGTGGCCTTATTGGTCAGGTGATAAATACGTTTTGCGCCGGCATCGAGGTGTTGACAGCCCGCCACTGAAAGGAAAGTAGTCATTATTCAACCTCCCCACGTTGCCAGCCAGCTGCGATTGCCGCGACCTCGTCAATCGCATCTCCAAATCCAAACCAGTTGCTCCATTCGGGACGATTACCGGTAGCCGCATCATACATATCTGCCAAGGCATCCTGAGCTTCGTCTCGTTCCTGAATCAGTTGTGTTTCTCTGGCCTCTAACTCTTTTACTTGCTTCTCCAGTTTTGATGCATGCTCACTAATTCCCTTTGCCTTCCAACCGCCATCAAGAGCTGACTGCGGCACCCCTTGAAGCACCAACTCCAATTCTGTAACCCGAGCGGCCAAACTATCCCGTTGCGTTTTTACGGCGAGGTGGTCTTGATATTCGATATATGCACCGTCTGGTGTTTCACGCATAAACGCCATTTCGTGTGACATATGCATTGAACAGTCTGGGGTATATCGTTTCATTTCGTTCACCCCTTAAAAATGAAGTAAATACCAACACCGCCAGAGATAAGGAGAACCCAAAAAACTGCACACCCCACAAATATGGTCACCCAGATATCTTTTGCACATGCATCCAAAATTGATTTCTTATCCATTATGCAAACCTCATGTTTTAGGCGTAAGCGCGCCCCTGCGGGTTTACGCCATAATTAAAAAGTTGATTATTTTCGTTTAAATTCAGATTGCCGGCGTTAATGACTCAATATTGACAAAGTAAGGCGCAACATTGATCTCTACCACCGTCGCTGATTTTAAATCCCTAGCAACATCTACCGTTCTTACTACCGGGCCACCGCGTAATGCTCGGTTAGGCTGATGAATAAACGTACTGCCAACAGCGTACTTTTGGTTAAATAACCTGGCGTTAGAGCCCATATCACACCGCCGACATATCAAGGGAAATAGGCGTGTATTGGTCACTGTCGCCGATCCGCTCATAGATGCGAACATAGGCACTGCTGCCAATGACCTGCAATGCTTCGCCGATCGCTTTCATCGCCAACTGCCAGCGTGTATCGGCAATATCATACCGCCGCAGTGCCAGAACGGCGCTAGTACTGACTTCGCCTTCTTTATCTGTCGAGAACGCACGATTAATCAACACCTGTAGCTCTGGTTTGGCACCTTCCGTCCAGTCGGTAAGGCATTCATCAATCAATGCCTTTGCCGCTTGCAGGCGCTCATCAAAAGCCAGTCGGTCAGCCATTGCACGCTGGATCTTATAGCGGCCATCGAACGTATAAAGCGTGACATTGCCTTTCTTGCCGCCGAGTTTGACGTTGTATTCATTGGCAGATAAATCAACGAATGCGGCAATATCTGCAAAAGTGGATTGTTTAAATTCCGCCATGACTTTATTTAACGAAATGGCTTTAAGGATGATTTCACCCACCAAGGCATCGCGGGATTTATCGATATCCTTAATCAGACCCTCGGGGGTTAATACACCTTTTGCGTCGACCCAATAGCCATCTGGGGCAGTGGTTTCGGTAAATTGCTTGTTTTCAGTGGACATTTGATTTCACCTTTACTGTTCTACGTACTGGCTTATATATTGACTTTCTCAGTTTTGTGAATACGTAACTAATCAAGCCTCGTGAAAGATAATGCGCTACGGCCTTCACCCTGGCATTATCATCGTCATTGCAATCTGTTTTACATCTGACTCTAAATCCGCTGCCTTTCCCCGTTATTTCAATGATTACCTTTGCCATTACTGCTCTCCCAGACAATGCGGGCACCCCGCCAGATGTACATGTTGACGGTACGATTAATACCGTTTTTACATTCAGTCATTTCGAAAGAGTCATTAATCCAAGATGACAACGGTTTATTGACCTTGATGATCGGCATGCGAAACTTATCGTTATAATCAACCACTGTTAAACCCGCACGCATCAGGCAATTAATAGGAGCCATCAGCTTAGGATTGTTGATAGGTAACTGGCACATAGCTTCCCCTTAGTTAATCAGCATTTGTGCAAACTGATGCACCGCTTTGGCATTGACAGGAATTTCATTGATCGCACTCGTACGAATAACACCGCGCAACAATTTGAACAAACGACGGGCATTACCTTTCGACTCTTGATAAAGCACGTCGCTCAGCTCATCCCGTTTATCTTCTGGCAATAAACTGCCGGCAATGGTGTCGATATCGCCAGCGGGTAATGCATTGCCGATATTGAGAGCAAAAGCCACACGGCTATAGAGTTGAACAAACTCACCGCGTTTACCTTTAAGGTTAATAATAAGGCGCGGCATTCCGACCAGAACAACGCCGATACCGGTTTTATCATGGATACGGCGAATGGACTCCAGCGCCCGATAGGGCAGGTTTTCCGCCTCATCAATTATCAGCACCCGCCCGGAGTCCATTAACTTATTGATACAGGCCTCACTCAGTTCATGCATATTGCCGCGAACAGTCAGCCCCAGCTTGTTTGACAGTTCTTCCAGAACGACACGCGCGGTATAACCTGGATCGGCTTCGATGAGGATGGCATCGCGATGCTTTGCCACATAGGCTTTTACCGTCATTGTCTTACCCAGACCGGCCTCGCCGTAAAGCACGTTGATCTCACCATCCACATGGGCCAGGGTAATCAGCTCCATCGCTTTTTTACTGGTCGATGTCGCGACAAACTCCGCTTTAATGCGTTGCTGTTTATCTTTTTCAGCCATACGGGCAATGAGTGCGGAAACGAGTTCTGCGACCTCGTCAGAACGACCGGCATAATTACCCCGTAACCAGGTACTGATAGTAGCTGGACTCATGCCAATGGCGCGGGCAACCTGGGTTTGGCTCAGGCCTTTACGTTCCATCAACTCGACAAGTTCGTTTTGAATAGTCATAATCTTCTCCGGTTAATGAATTAGCGGCTTTTGATGGGCGTCAAATAGCCGCTTTTTTATTTAATTGCTTCTGCAAATACTCTTCTTTATCTGATTCAAAAAAGAACATCGGTTCCGGTTCATTACCAACAGGCTGAAAACCACTCAATAAAGCGCTGTAATCAGGGGCTGCCTCCGCTGTGAGGAGTGGATTCAGTTCAGCATTGATTTCATCGGCTTTGTTCATCACCAGCGCCATGCGGCGGCTATGGCGGTCTTTCTTCACTTTCTCGATATATTCAACAGGGAATGCAGCACGGGTGTTACCGTTCCATATGGCCGTGCAAACATAAGAACCATCCAGACGACGAATAATGACGCTTTCAGCATTATGAATATCGAATTCGACGCGAACATTTTCGCCATCGACATAAATCAGTTCTTCCGAGAAATAGTTATTGTTATAGAGGCTTATCCATCCACGCTGAGCTACACGCACCACACTTGGGCGGAACATGTCACGCAGCTCCAACTCAGACAGGCGCTCAATAGGTTCTTCAACCAACAGCTCGGCCCGGTATTCCGCCGCCGTATAGTGACGGCCATCGCTTTTACGCGGCAATTCGCTATGGCGGTGCTGGGTGTTATAGCGGTCAATTTCCTGTTCGATTTCATCAATCAGCTGATTCCACGACGGCAGTTTGCTGATGGCGCGTTTCTGGACATCATTGAGCTCTTTATTATTCCCCTGCGCGGTGAACGCAGAGTTAATGCCGACGCTGGTTAAACGGACGGTTTCCCGATCAGCAGATTTGCCGTTATATGTGGCAAATTTCCTGGCAATTCTTGCCGGTATCTCTTTGTTCAAACGTTCGATGATGCCGCGAGCCTGTGGATTCCCAGGAATACCAGTTGGGTGATCGACCCCAAGGCGGGGGAGAATACCGGTGATATCAGCATCCAACAGTTTTGCCGTTTGGCCAGAGCCATTATCCGAGTAATACAGTAATGGGATGCCATGCCGTTCCATACCGTGGCGCAGTGCATCGGCGACCGCTATCACGTTCTCTGCGAGACTCAGGCTCCAACCAACCACGTAGCGGGTGCGGCCATCAATCACCAGGGTAATCTCCGGTGTGAATGGTCTACCGTGATCGGGATGGGCCACCTTCATTTTCATGCTATGACCATCACCGATCCACACGCCATTAACCGGCATCTGTGACCAGTCACGCTTAACATATGTTTGCAACGCACGATAAGCCGAACCGGTTACTCGCCCGCGTTGTTTCACAACCAGCGGCATTTTGTCCATTGCGCGGCGCACGGCAAAAATTGACGGTACTGCCGCGAGCATGGCCGGTTGATCTGCATATTGAGTTTTCCAGTCAGCGCAAAAGCCCTCATAAGCCTCAGCCATAGAAACCCCGTTCGTCGTCCGATAGTTGGCCATGAAAAGCGGCATCCAGTTAATCGACTCAACAGGCTTTGGCCGGTGATAGCCAGGAGCCAGCAGGGCCAGCCGTTCAGCGCCATCAGCAGCTCTCAGATAATCAACCACCCAGCCATTGAGGGTACGAGAGCCAATCCCAACACGGTTGCCTTTACGGGCATTGGCTATATCAACAGCAGATTGCAGATGGTTAGGCAGTTCTTTTTTACGTGACCGGTCACAAATGAAATTGATGGCCTTAATCCGTGACAAACCGTCGCGCTCCAGACGAAGCACTTGATCCACTATCTGGGAACGGGCATCAGCGGCGGCACGTTGCTCGGCCGTTAACTCTGCGGTTTTCCTTTGCAAAATTGCAGGACAACTGCGCAGGATCTGCAACTGGTCATTGGCGCTGATAGACGCCTGGCGGGCAACTGTAACGGGCTTTTCATCGACCTTTAAAAGGCTATTAAAATGTTGTTCACGTACTGCTGCCTGAGTTTCTGTCGGCAAGCAGTCAATGTGATATTCGAAAGCCTTGGTGCCAGCGCGTTTTTGTTTCAGATCAGGTGAAGTGCCAGCACGCTTATTCAAAGCAGCTCTCACCCCTGGCGCAGTCCCAGGCATCCCAGGTAAGCCGATCAGCTCATTCACGCAGAGAAACATAACTACGCCACCTTCTGTTGCTGTTGATCGGAATAACGACTTGGCCAAATGATTGCAGGCTCCTGGCCAATCGCGGCGGCAATAATCCGCTCCGCTTTTGGGTAAGGGCGGGTCAATGCATTCTTCAATGTATCGGCTGCTAGGCCCGCTTTACGGGACAAATCACGCATTGTGGTGCCGTTCTTATGCAGGGCGGCAACGATGTCGACACGGTGCCAATCAGCACACGCCACTTCATTTCTTTTCATCATTCGATTACCCTAAAAAGTTATCCGCGCAGATAATCCCTGCGGGTTATCCGTTCAGATGAAAGAATAGAGTCCAAAAGAAACCATGTCAATTATTTAATTTTCTTTTGATTTCAAATTGAATCCAAAAAGAATTAACAATAATCATTTAAAATCATACTGTTATAGGGAAAGTAAGTTATGAGTAACTCTTCGGATGAAATTTCTTTTCTAAGTGAGAGCAAAGAAACCATGAAAGATCGTCTGTTACAGCTGATAGGTACGCGCTCTAGAAGGCAAGCTGCGGAGGATTGGGGGATCAAGTACGCTACGCTAAACAACTATTTGACTGCTCGGGAATCGCTGCCGCGACCAAATGTTGTTAAGCAGATTGCAGATGCAGAAGGTGTGGATTCAAACTGGATTCTATATGGGGCGTCTAACTCAAATAAAGAGACCACTAGCGGCACCCCTCTGAATGCTAACGTCCAGTTCATTTGCGACATGATGTCAGTTCTTAGTGAGAGCGAAACCGAGTCCCTGAGAAATGTGCTTATTCGAGAGGGGATTAAGACCTTGTTGGCTCTGACCGAAGAGGATAACTTGCATCTGATAAACCTGAATCAGAAGCAGAAAAAGGCAGCGCTGATGCTCGAACATTTGAGCGAGGAGAAGGTCAGAGAGATTTTGCAAGGGGATGCGCCGAGCACAACAACCCCCACTGTGAATATAGCGAATTCAAAAGGCTAATACCTTGAGCTTTAAGAATTTATTGCTCAAGGTTCTCACTTCAAATCAAAATGTATTAAAAGCTGTTCAAATCAGATCTACTCGATGATCTAAGTTGTGCAAAAGAAAACGCAATATTTGACCGTTTCAATCATTTTTGCGCCGCTTATGCAAAATCAAGAATTCCCTTCCTAAGCCAGTTCTCATGCGGCCTCGCGCCGAATTTCCTTGCAGCCTCACCTATGTAAAATTGATCACTCCCCCACACGCAACAGCCCTTTACCGCGCCTCATTCGAATTCAGGGTGTGGCAATAAACTAATCCCCCTCTACCAGCCGCCTCCGGGCGGTTTTTTTATGTCTGGAGAAAACACATGACCAGTAAGTTCGAAAAAACGCAGGGAACGAAAATTTCCATCTCGGCGGCAGAAGCCCTTTCGGTAGATGATCCAAGCATTATCTGGCTTGAAGGCCAATGTGCCACCAAGGAAATCACCTATACCGCCGGGCAGAAAGCGGATATCGACGTAACCACGCTGTGCTCGGAAGAGCAGGAAAACACCAACGGCCTGCCGTCACCGGGTGAGATGACGATTAACCGTAACTGGGTCGGTGATGAAGAGGCGCAGGAATCGCTGCATGTTGCCTACGAAACTGACGAAAAACGCGCAATCAAAGTCGTTTTTCCTTCCGGTAATGGTTATGTCTACCTGGCTGAAGTGCGTCAAAACAGTTGGTCTGCAGCGACATCTGGCGTGGTTTCGGCCTCGTACACGCTGCGCCTCAAGGGTAAACCGAAGCGTATCAAAGCATCCGATAACGTGCCGGTGACCGGGGTGACGCTCACGCCGACCAGCGGCAATCTTGCAGTGGGCGGTACCACGACCTTTGCCGTAAACATTGCACCGGCCAATGCCACGAATAAGGGTTTCACTCTGATCTCATCCGTTCCGGCACGCGCCACCGCCGCCGCCAGCGGTTCAACCGTGACAGTCACAGCACCGGGCGGTGCTACTGCTGGTGCGGCAAACATCACCGTTAAAACCAGCGACGGCGACTTTACCGCAACGTTTGCGGCGACCGTAACCGCTTAATCGGAGACCCGTAAAACATGTCCGTTAAAAAGAAATTTAACCTCAAGGCGCTGGTTTCAGCGCCGCAATCTGGGTTCAGAACCAAAACCGTTCCGGTAAAAGAATGGGAAGGTGCAAAAGTCGTATTGCGTGAGCCTTCTCCTGAAGGCTGGGGACGGTGGCGGGAAGTGATGACCCCACCTGAACCGAAAGAGGGTGAACAGCCCGTTAAGTTGTCCATCTCGGAGGAAACACAGCGAAATATCCGTGCCGACGCCGTGATGTTCATTGACGTGCTGCTTGATGAAGATATGCAACCTGTCTTCGCATTGAACGAACTGGAAGACGTGATCGCGTTTTATGGCCCGGTGCATGCTCGATTGCTTAAACAGGCTATGGATCTGACCACCTCGCCAGAGGAAGCCGAAAAAAAGTCCGAGAGCCAGACACCCAATTCATGATGAAACTTGCGCTTCGCCTGGGGAAAACCCTGGGTGAACTCAAGCAATCAATCAGCATGAGCGAGCTGCGTCTGTGGGCCGCCTATGACCGAATCAGCCCGATCGGGGATATGCGTGGTGATGTTCATGCGGCACAGATAGCTGCGGCCGTTTATAACGCGCAGCGTGACCCGAAAAGTCAGCCTGTTGATCTCAACGACATGGTGATTCAGTGGGGCGCCAGCGGTGACGGGCCGGAGGAGAGTTTGACCGGTTTGGAGTCCTGGCTCGATGAAATGGCTGGATAACCCGCTTAGGCGGGTTTTTTTATGGGTGAAATATGGCTTCTTTGCGCGAACTAATTATCAAAATTTCGGCGAATTCCAGCTCGTTTCAGACTGAAATTTCCCGCGCGTCACGCATGGGGGCCGATTACTACAAAACGATGGAACAGGGGAACCGTAAGGCCGAATACGCTACCCGACAGAGCCAGCGTGCGCTGGCCGATCTCAACGGGCAACTGGCAACTGTTCGGCAAACGGCTTTGGGCATGGCGGGCGCATTCGCCGGTGCTTTTGCAACTGGCCATCTGATTAACCTGGCCGACCAATGGAACCAGGTAAACGCCCGCCTGAAGCAGGCGTCGCAATCGTCCGAAGATTTTTCCAAAAGTCAGCAATCCCTCATGGCGATCAGCCAGCGTACCGGTACCGCTTTTGGTGACAATGCCAGCCTGTTCGCTCGTTCTGCGGCTTCAATGCGTGAGTTTGGTTTTGCATCTGATGATGTGCTGAAAGTAACAGAGGCAATATCTACAGGGCTGAAACTCTCGGGCGCGGGTACACAAGAAGCCAGCTCGGTTATTACGCAATTTAGCCAGGCGTTGGCACAGGGTGTATTGCGTGGCGAGGAATTCAACTCGGTTAACGAAAACGGTGACCGTGTGATCCGCGCATTAGCGGCGGGTATGGGCGTCGCCCGTAAAGATTTGAAAGCGATGGCCGATCAGGGGTTGCTGTCTATCGATAAAGTGGTACCCGCTCTGCTCAGCCAACTTGGCACCTTGCAAAGCGAATTTGCCGCGATGCCGAGCACGGTCAGTGGTTCCATCACAAAAGTTGAAAACGCCTTCCAGCAATGGGTAGGCAGCATTAACGAGACCAGCGGTGTGACAGCAACGCTTTCCGGATCACTGGATAGCCTGGCTGGAAATATCGACAACGTAGCTGCTGTTTTGGGTGCGCTGGTCGCTGTTGGCGCAGCGCGATATTTCGGCGGGTTGGCGACCAGTATTGCCAGTTCTACAGCTGCGACAATTTCAGCGACACGGAACCAGTTAGCACTGGCAGCAGCACAACGCCTGGGTGCCGCCGCGTCCTTAGCTCAAATATCGACTGAGCGAGAGATGACGCTGGCAGTACAAAAATCACTTGTTGCACAGTTAGAGCTTGCCCAGACGGAAAAAACACGACTGGCCATCCGTACTCAGTTGTCGGCTAACTCGGCAGCGCTGGCATCACTGACACGCGCAGAAGCGGCTGCGACGGAAACCCTGGCAACAGCACAAAGTCGGCTTAATATTGCCGGTGGTCTGGCAAGCAAGGCGCTGGGGTTAATCGGTGGGCCTGCCGGCGCGGCAATGCTTGCCGGTACAGCGCTGTATTTCTTGTATGAAAAAACAGAACAGTCACGGCAGGCGGCGATTGCATTGGCTGATCAGATGGGGACGCTTTCCTCTCAAATCAGGAATATGACGCAGGCCCAATTGGCGCTCAATCAGGCGCAACTTCGCCAGTCACTTGAAGTGCAGAAAGAGCCCCTGCAGGAGCTGGTTATTGCCTATCAGGGAGTAACCGTCCAGGTAGAGCGATACCAGGCGCAGCTTGCCAAACTGACACCGGGCACTGATGAGTTTGTGCGTAAGCAGCGGGAATTGACCGCCGCTCAGGATGAGCAGACGATCGCGCAATCTAATCTTCAACAAGCCCGCGATCGCTTTAGCTCTACCCAGAATCAAATCAATATGATGATCACCCAGCAAACCACCGGGCTGCGTGAAAACTATGTTGAGATAAAAAACGTTACCTCATCACTGCCGTTAATGACGGCGGAAGGTTCTCGCTTTAACTCCGTTCTGATGGCGGGGAACGTTGTTCTTCGTGAGCGTAATGCACTGTTACGTGCCCCGATGGCTATTCCTCAAAACCCCTTAACCTCACCTCAAGAACAGCTTCTTCAGCAAGCTTCTCGGGAGCGCGAGCTATCCACGCTTACCGGTTCGACGCGTGTTCGCAAGCAGGCTGAGTTCACGGCTGACGATAAAGGATTGACCAATAGCCCTGAGAACCAGAAAGCGCGGAAACAGTACATCGATGACACCGTTGCCGCGTGGACGAATCAGGACAAGCTGAAAAGCTCGACTGCGGCGGCTGGCAGTGAGGCAAAAAAGACAGCAACCATTACGGGTGACTATCAGCAGAAAATCGCCAACCTGAACAAAGAAATTCAGGTTGAACGGGTGAGGCTGAAAGAGGGGGATGTAGCCGCGTCTCTATTTTCTGCGTCGATGGAAACCGGCAGCAAATGGACGGGTACGCAGCGTGCCGAACTGGAGCGACTCAACAAAACGTTAACGGAGGCAAAGCAGCGCTGGGATGACCACAACGCGGCGATCTCCTCCGACCCTTACCGGCAGGCATCACAAACCCGAAAAGAATCAGAGGCCCAACTACAGCGCCAGATTGCTGGCAATGAAATTAAGAGCGCTGAGGAACTGGCGCGGCGCAAGCAGGAAATCAATACCACCTACCTCAATGCGATAGCAGAGGCAAATCAACGCAATGCGGTGACAGGCAATCAGGAGCTGGCCGGTAACGTTGACCCCCTGCAGAACATTGAAAACCAACTGGCTAAGCGGCAAGCCCTGATAGAAACCTACGCTACTGCCGGCGTTATTTCGGAGCAGCGCAAAAACCAGCTGATCCTGGCTTCTGAAAATGAAACCAACGAACAGCGGTACCAGGCTGCTATGGCCCTTTACTCCTCCCAGGGCGACATGCAAAAGCTGGCCGTGGATCTATTCCAGAGCTCGCAGGAGCGCGTTACCAACATGCTGACCGGCATGCTAACCGGAACGCAGACCTTCAAAGAGGGCATGCTCAATCTGTTCTCCACGTTGACGCAATCCATTATCAACAATCTGGTGGATATGGCGGCACAGGCACTGATTACCAGCACCATTATGCAGACCATTACCGGCATTTTCGGTGGATTTGCAGGCGGTGCCGCCGGTGGGGCTTCAGCGGCTGCGGGGAGCACCGGCGCAATGGGGATGAGCACAAGCTATATGGCGTATGCAAAGGGCGGTGTTGTGGCCTCCAGCGATCTGAGTCAGTTCAGCGGCCAGGTCGTTAGCAGTCCCACAACGTTTGCGTTTGCCAAGGGGGCGGGGCTGATGGGGGAAGCGGGGCCAGAGGCGATCATGCCATTGACACGCGCAGCCGATGGTTCACTGGGTGTTCGCGCCATATCGCAAGGTGGGGCTGGTGGAGGTGGTGGTGGTGCACCGCAGGTATACATCAGCATCGACAGCAACGGACAAACATCGCAGACCACCACGCCGGGATGGGAGCAGTTTGGCAGCGAGATCGGCCAGTTTGTCGATCAGCGTTACCGCGCATTGCGGGATAAGGACTTGGGGCAAAACGGTGTCCTGACTCAACGATTAGGGGGTAGACGATGACGCTGGAAGAATTTGTCTATAGCCCCAGGGTAAACCCTACCGGGGATATCACCCAGCGGGTGCGCGAGGTGCAATTCGGCGATGGGTACAAACAGCAGTCCGGCGACGGTATTAACGGCGAGCACCAGAGCTGGCCGCTGACGTTCGTCGGCAACTGGCAATACATCGTCGGTATCCGCAGTTTCCTGAAACGGCATGAAGGCTTTCGGGCTTTCAAATGGCGAAACCCGCTCTTCGAGTTGGGGCTGTACACCTGCAACGGGCATCAGGTTACTGCGATGGGGAAAAACTCACGCGGCGAACCGATGTACCAGATCGCCGCAACGTTTGAAACAGCAAATCGACCATAGGATTATCCATGAGCATTGACGCAGACCTGCAGCTACTTGCGCCGGGGAAACGGGTGTATCTGTTCCACGTTGACGGCAGCATGTTCGACGGGCCAGAGCTGTTTTTTCATAACTATCCGATCCCTTATACGGAAGAAGAGTTAGTTGCTGCCGGCAGTGACCCGAAGGCGTTGCCGGCTAAATCCATCTGGTGGCAGGGGCAGGAGTACAAGCCGTGGCCGGTTGAGGCGACAGGTTTTGAAGTCACCAGCGATGGCAGCGCACCCACACCCACGTTGAGCGTGGCGAACCTCGACGGAACAATCTCAGCCATGTGCCTGGCATATCAAAACATGGCTCAGGCCAGAGTCACTAGGCACTTTACCTTTGCCCAATATCTGGATGCGCGAAATTACCCGGACGGCAACCCAGAAGCTGATCCCACTAAAGAAAAGCTGGATGTTTACTACATCGAAAACAAAACCAGCGAAGACGACGAGGTGATTCAATTTCAGTTGTCCTCGCCGGCAGACCTGCAGGGTATGCAGATCCCATCACGTCAAATACATAGCCTATGTACCTGGTGTATTCGTGGGCAGTACAGAGGCCCATCATGCGGCTATACCGGCACAAACTATTTTGATCAGGACGGCAACCCGGTTGACGATCCGTCAAAAGACGACTGCGGCGGGCTACTCAGTGATTGCAAAAAACGCTGGGGGGCAACAGAGCAATTGCCGTTTGGTGGTTTCCCCGGCTCCGCATTGATGAAGAGGTGATAATGCGTAAACAGATAATCAGCGCCGTTCTGGCGCATGCGGCGGCGGAGTATCCGCGCGAGTGTTGTGGGCTGGTGGTGCAAAACGGACGCCGGCAGCGTTACGTTCCTTGCCGAAATTTGGCACCGGAGCCCACTGAACAGTTTAGCCTGGCACCAGAGGATTACGCCGCCGCTGAAGATGCCGGCACAATCATTGCGATTGTTCACAGTCACCCCGACGCTACCACCCAGCCCAGCCAACTCGATATCGCACAATGTGACTTGTCACAACTGCCGTGGATTATCGCCAGCTGGCCTGAAGGTGATATCCGGGAGGTTATGCCTACGCAGGGCATTAAGCCATTGCTGGGCCGCCCGTTCGTGCATGGGTTCTGGGACTGCTACGCCATCATCCGCGATTGGTATCAGCTCGAGCGAGAAATCACCCTGCCAAATTACCCGCGTGAGGATGGCTGGTGGGATCGTGGCGAAAACCTCTATATGAAGCTCTACGTGGAGGCGGGTTTCGTGCCGGCGGTGGGTGAGTTACAGACCGGCGACGTAATCGTTATGCAAATTCAGGCACCGGAGCCGAATCATGCCGGGGTTTACCTGGGTGAGGGGGTAATGGTGCATCACATGTATGGCCAGCTCAGTAACCGGGTGCCCTATGGCGGTTACTGGCAAGAACGGACGATCACCGTATTGCGTTACAAAAGCTGATCTGCTGCTATGATGTTGTGATATTCAACAGAAGGATATCTCAATGAAAAAATTAGCTTTAATAAGTGTGTCGTTGATTCTTATTGGTTGCCAATCGGCACAATATGATGGCAGAGTGAAAAATAATGGATTAATCCCTTCTAATTATGGAATTGACCATGATTACAGAAAGGAACTAGATTCTTTATCATTAAATGTAGATAGAGAAAATTCACAGAACGATGAAAGGTGGACTGTGAAAAAGGAAAAGGATGCAATGACTGATTATGTGGATACAACAGCATCTATACAATCCAAAGAAGGAATGGATAATATTTTGAGTGTTTCATGCAACTCTAAATATAAAGAACCTATTGTTTCCATTTTGGCTGTTGACAGGATAGTTACTGGTGATTCAGTAATGTTTAGACTTGATAGTAAAAAGCCATTTACAAGCAAGGTAATGATATCAAGAACACCGAGTGGTAGTGCGTTTATTGTCCGTGGTGGGTTTTTAGAGAAGGTTAATGTCGGTGATAATCTTTCGGTAAGATATCAGGAGTATAGTAAAGGTTATGAGGACTTGAATTTTAGTATGAAAAACTATGTGGATTCATATGCTGAAGTTCTGCGTTCTTGTGGGTTAAAATAAGTAAAGCTCTCTTGAGCTGTTATTTGTGCGAGGATTTATGCCAACGTTAATTCCAGAAATAAAAACCATACGTCTTTATGGAGTGCTTGGTGAGAAATTTGGGCGTGTTCATCGCTTTGCTGTAGATAGCCCTCAAGAGGCCATTAAAGCTCTATGTGTGAATTTTCCAGATTTGCAAAAATTTCTTTTAGAGAGCAAAGTTCGCGGACTCACATTCGCTGTTTTCGAGGGAAAGCGTAACATCTCAAAGGATGATTTATCCTTCCCTTCTAATGGGGCTGATATCCGTATAGCCCCTGTTGTTATTGGTAGTAAAAAAGCAGGTATGTTCCAAACTATTCTCGGGGCCGTAATGGTTGTAATCGGCGCTATTGGTGCATTTACCCCCTGGGGGCAAGCGCTAGGTGGTGCGGCGTGGGGTAGCTATATGATGCAGATGGGTGGCGCTATGATGCTTGGCGGGGTTATCCAAATGCTATCACCGATGCAGGGCGGACTAGCATCACGCCAAGATCCGGACAATAAACCGTCATACGCATTCGGCGGCCCGGTAAATAGCATTGCGCAGGGTAATCCGGTTCCGATCCTCTACGGCCAGCGCCGCATAGGTGGTGCCATTATCTCCGCTGGCATCTACGCAGAAGACCAGCAGTAATTAAAATACGCTGATTTACAGAACCCGCTCCGGCGGGTTTTTTTACGCCTGGAGAAAAGAATGCACGTTATTGAAGGCCGTAAAGGTGGCAGCAGCAGCCCAAGCACTCCGACAGAATCACCCGATTCTTTGCAGTCCACATCTTACGCAAAAATACTTTTGGCGCTGGGTGAGGGAGAGTTTGCTGGCGAACTTGATGGTACCCGAATTTTTCTCGATGGCACTCCGCTGACGTCAGCAGATGGCACTGAAAATTTCCCCGGCGTGAAATGGGAGTTCCGCTCAGGTACACCACATCAGGATTACATCCCCGGAATGCCTGATGTTGAAAATGAAATCACGGTCAGTACCGAGTTGACGAGTGAGCGCGACTGGGTTCGTTCGGTGACCAATACCCAACTTTCTGCTGTGCGTTTAAGGGATTCTTGGGCGCAATTACAACAACAGCAGGATAATGGGGACGTTGTGGGGTATCGTATTGAATATGCGATCGACGTTGCCACCGATGGCGGCGCTTATCAAGAAGCTCTGCGCACTGCTGTTGATGGCAAAACAACAACAAAATATGAACGCAGTCACCGTATCGATTTACCCCCGGCTTTAACTGGCTGGCAGGTTCGCGCTCGTCGTTTGACGCCGAACAGCACCAGTAATCGTATAGCCGATAAGATGGTTATTGAGGCAATTACAGAGACGATAGATGCCAAACTGCGCTATCCAGAAACAGCGCTGTTATTTATCCAGTTCGATGCAAAGCAGTTTCCTAATATCCCACAAGTTTCCTGTGAGCCAAAAGGCAGAATTATCCGCGTGCCATCGAATTATAACCCTGAGACACGGGAATATACCGGGGTGTGGGACGGGACATTTAAAACAGCGTGGACGAATAACCCCGCCTGGATAACCTACGACCTAATGATAAATGACCGGTTCTCCATCGGCACTCGGGTTAAGGCGGAAAACCTCGCGCTGACAAAATGGGACTTGTATCAGATCGGGCAGTACTGCGATCAATTAGTGCCTGATGGCCGGGGTGGTGACGGGAAAGAACCACGTTTTCTTTGTGACATTTATATCCAGTCACAAGAGGATGCTTGGAATGTATTACGTGACATAGCGTCCATTTATCGCGGCTCTACCTTTTGGGCAAATAACGGCATGAATGCCCTGGCTGACATGCCCGCAGATGTTAAATACATCTTCACTCGTGCCAACGTTAAAGATGGCAAATTCACCTATGCCAGCGCCAGCGAAAAAACGCATTACAGCACCTGCATGGTGAGCTGGAGCGACCCGGCAAACGGTTATCAGGATGCGATAGAGCCAGTTGCAGAGCAGTCGCTGATTCGTCGCTATGGCATCAAGCAAGCTGACCTGACGGCGATCGGATGCATACGAAAGTCAGAAGGGATTCGCCGGGGAAAATGGCTGCTCCACACCAACGATAAAGATCGCCTGGTATCGTTCACTGTTGGCCTTGATGGCAAGGTACCGCTGCCGGGGTGGATTATTGCAATCGCGGATGAAATGCTGGCAGGGCGACCGCTCGGTGGCCGCATCAGTTCTGTAGATGGCCGCAATATCAATCTTGATCGCGTTTCCTCTGCTGTTGTCGGTGAGCGATTGGTTCTGAACCTGCCGAGCGGAAAAGCGGAAGGCCGAACCATTGCGGCGGTAGCGGGTAAAACCGTTACGGTAACAACGGCGTATTCTGAAACACCGGTTGCCGAGGCTGTGTGGGCGGTTGACGCGTCAGACCTCGCGCTACAGCAGTTCCGCGTTACCGGAATTAAAGAAGGCGATGACGGGGTTTCTTTCGATATTACCGCAGTCGAACATGACCCGAATAAGTACCCCAAAATTGATACTGGCGCACGAATTGAAGACCCGCCGATCAGCGTTATTCCGCCTGGTGTGCAGCCGCCACCGACCAATGTACAGATCGGTGAGTCGTCAGCCATTATTCAAGGGCTGGCCGTGGCCACACTGCGTGTTACATGGGATCGGGCTGAAAGCGCGATTGCCTACGAGGCGGAGTGGCGCAGGGACAATGGCAACTGGATACCAGCACCGCGTACGTCAACACTCGGCTTTGAGGTTTCGGGAATTTATGCTGGCCGCTATCAGGCCCGTGTGCGTGCGATTAACCCTTCTGAAATTTCCAGCGTCTGGGCGAACGCGCCCGAAATGGTGTTAACCGGTAAGTTGGGTGATCCGCCGGCGCTGGTCAGCTTTACAACTATCGGCCAGGTGTTCGGCATCGTCTTGAATTGGGAGTTTCCTCTCGGTGCAGAAGATACGCAGAGGACTGAAGTCTGGTACAGCCAGAACTCGGACGGCAGCAATAAAATGCATCTGGGGGATTATGCCTACCCGCAGCGCAGCCACACGATGACGGGGCTGGCGGCAGGTGTGAATTTCTGGTTCCAGGCACGTCTGGTGGATAAGCTGGGAAATACGGGGCCGTGGACGGGGTGGACGCAGGGAACGTCCAGCGATGACGCCAGCGAGGTGCTGGACTACCTGAAAGGGAAGATCACCGAAACGGAGCTGGGGCAGGAGCTACTGGGGCCGGTCGAGGACGCCGGCAAGCTGAAGGACATGTGGTCGGTCAAAGTTGGCCAGACTGTTGATGGCAAACTGTATACCGCTGGGATCGGCGTGGGCGTTGAAAACACCCCCGAAGGGATGCAGTCACAGGTTCTGATTCTTGCAGATCGATTCGCCGTATTGAACACCGCCGACGGGCAGGGCTCTGAGGTGTCCGTGCCGTTCGCTATCGAGAATAATCAAGTTTTCATTAACTCAGCCCTCATCAAGGAAGCCTCCATTACGAATGCGAAAATTGGAGAGTACATAAGTTCCAATAATTACATTTCCGGTATGATGGGATGGATTATTCGAAAAGATGGCTCGTCAGAATTTCAGGATACAACAGTAAGGGGGAGTATTTACGCTAAACAAGGGACTCTTGATAATGTCACTATCAATGAAAACTGCGTAGTTAAAGGCACTGTTTATGCTGAGAATATCGTTGGGGATGTTGTCTCCGTTGGAGCCTGGGGTCGAATTACCAACAATGGAGTTAATGACTCTAAGCATAGATATTTTACCGGTGGTCTTCCGTATGAATCGATTTTAATAGTACCTAACCCATCTTTATATACAGGAACCAAACCAGGTGGGAGTGGCGAAGTATATATAAAAGTGAATGGGGAGGATTATTACCGAGGTTCTGCTTCTTCGGGAAATAGGTTTGACAGCTCTATAGTTGTTACTGTTCCAGCGAATGGAACGGTTGATATGGAGTTTGGAATAACCGGGGCCGCTTCAGGGCAATTCTGGGGTAATGATAGTTCGATGACTGTTATGGTTTTCCGAAAAGGGAACAACCGATTTCATGATTAACAAGCAACCCGCTTCGGCGGGTTTTTTACTGGAGAAAATATGGCTGTTTTAATCAGCGGTAAACTCATTGGGCCAAATGGCGACCCTCGCCCCGGTGTAACCATTATGCTGACAGCGGTCAAAACGTCATCGGCAGTAGTTCAGCTCGCACCATCAAGCTCAACAACCAGTGCAGATGGTAGTTATTCGCTGTCGGTAGAAGTCGGCACGCATAACGTAATGATTGAGGCTTATGGGCGTCCGTTCGAAAAGGTCGGGCAAATAACGGTATATAGCGACTCAAAACCGGGGACGCTTAATGCTTTTTTGAACAGTCCAGGGCAGGATGAACTGTCGCCTGCAATAGTGGCTATGGTAGATGAAATGCGTGCAGCGGCAGCTGCGTATGCAGAGGTTGCCTCTGATGCCGCAATGCGCGCCAAAGTATCAGCAGAAAATGCACAGAACATAGCTGACGCTAACACTTACTACATTACACCCGAGGATCCAGACGGTACGATTGCAGGGTTAGCCGGAACGCCGAACGGCAAATCATTCCGTGTTGGACAAGGCCCAGGTAAAGGTTTAAAAACCTACATGAACGTCAATGGGGTTGCGGTGGAAATTAGCGCAAGTGCTGGAGCTAATTCAGTCACTGAATTGCAAACAAGTTTCCATGACTACTCGCGTAACAATAACTACTTGCATAGTGAGCTATATACTGACGTTGTTTCGTCAATTGATTTCAACGATATTGGCAATATTAATCTCGGTGATACATCACTGATCCGTATCACTGACTTAAACACACATGATGCATTCCTGAGTACAATTCAGTTTTCTCAGGTTTCATCCTCTACCTTGATGAAGCGCTGGTATCTGCCAAATCATACACAATATGCCAATGGTGTTATTTCATCTAACTATCAGCCTTTCTATTATCAGAATCTGTCATTAAATGAGTTTTCTGAACTGACAGATCGCTACGCACGTGTACGCTATATTCTTCCTGTTAACTATAACCTGGTCGATGAAAATAATCGATATCGTGTAGTAGACACATCAGGAACATTTAAGCCGTCATTTGCAGGAAAATTGACATCAGAGACGGTGTCGTGCGTTTCAGCGCATGCCACTAAAAATATTGTTCAATTTTTTGTTGTCTTGTCTGAAATTGTCAGTGAGGGCTATCAGCCAGATCAGGCTGGCGTCCTCTCCTTCATTGCTGATAAGACAGACGACGCATTGCTGATGGCATATTCTGGCCAGTATGGTTCATATACGTTACGTGAGAATCAGTTCGATATCATTATCCCTGCAGGGGAGTATTCTATTGATGTCGTAGGGGATGTGGGGGTAGCGGCAACTATCCGTCAACGCAATAAATTAAAGTTCGTGCCAGAAGATAAATACATCAGAAAAGTTGCTGATGTAACCAACAACACTGGGCTTAATTTCTCGCAGTATCCCGTTGAATTGAAGTGTACGTTCGAAGAGGGGGAAGTGCCATCCTCATCGTGTCTGGTTTTGCACGATGAGCAAGGAAACAACATTGATTGCCAGTTTGCAGGTGAATACCATACCAATCTGCGCAAACAGTTGGATATTGGTAAGCACGCTGATAGCTCGTTGAAGTCAGGCTCGGTGTTTTTCAACGCTGACATCGCGGCAGGGAAGCAGCTCTATGTGCAACTCAATGCCCATAGCACGCCACAAACACACGGCATTTATCCGAAACTGGTCGCAGTGAGCGATGGTTATGACATGACTGTCGGTGGCAACACGTTCCAGTTCCGTGATAACAGCAACTTCCTGCTGGGGGCTATCGTTGACAAAAATGGCGTAGTTCATGGCATGAGTCATTTTGCTGTGTTCAGGGGGCTTGTTTCTGGCGTCGAGGATTTAACACGATTTTCCTACAAACCGATCGTCAGGCAAATCAGTACCGGCCCGGTATTCTCTGAGGTAGAAGTGATTGTTTACAACTCAGAGAAATATGGACTTGAAGCCGGGGTGCTGAAACTCCGCGTGCGCTATCGGATATTTAAAAGCGGTCAGGTTCAGTGTTATGGCATGTGTATCGCAACGAAAGAAATTCCGGTAGGCAAGCTGTATGGTTTCGATATACGTTTCCAGACCGGCGATAAAACGTTTGTTGCCGATGACAAATACAAAACGGC
>NZ_JBXWLA010000023.1:990-67081 GCF_058191755.1 Serratia sp. CoH_122_TC_1 | reverse complement strand
ACAAGCCCCCTGAACACAGCAAAATGACTCATGCCATGAACTACGCCATTTTTGTCAACGATAGCCCCCAGCAGGAAATTGCTGTTATCACGGAACTGGAACGTGTTGCCACCGACAGTCATGTCATACCCATCACTCACTGCAACCAGTTTCGGGTAAATGCCGTGTGTTCGTGGCGTGCTATGCGCATTGAGTTGCACATAGAGCTGTTTCCCTGCCGCGATATCAGCGTTGAAAAACACCGAGCCTGACTTCAACGAGCCATCAGCGTGCTTACCAATGTCCAACTGCTTGCGCAGATTGGTATGGTATTCGCCCGCAAACTGGCAATCGATGTTGTTTCCTTTCTCATCGTGCAATATCAGACAGGAAGACGATGGCGCTTCGCCTTCTTCGAACGTACACTTCAGCTCAATGGGATACTGCGTGAAGTTAAGCTCAGTGTTGTTGATAACATCAGCCACCTTGCGGGTGTATTTATCTTCTGGCACAAACTTCAATTTATTGCGCTGACGGATAGTTGCCGCTACCCCAACATCACCTACGACATCAATTGAGTATTCTCCCTGAGGGATAATGATATCGAACTGATTTTCACGTAACGCATATGAACCATACTGGCCTGAATATGCCATCAGCAATGCGTCGTCTGTCTTATCAGCAATGAAGGAGAGAACACCACCCTGATTTGGCTGATAACCTTCACGGACAATTTCAGACAAGACTACAAGGAATTGGACGATGTTCTTGGTGGCGTGCGCAGAAATGCTCGAAACAGTCTCAGATGTTAAATTTTCTGCAAATGATGGCTTAAATACCCCTGACGTATCAACGACGCGATACCGGTTGTTTTCATTAATTAGGTTGTATCTATCTGGTAGCGTGTAACGCACCCTTGCATAACGATCTGTTAATTCTGTGAACTCATTAAGCGATATCTCTGAAAAGTAAAATGGCTGATAGTTTGATGAGATAACGCCATTTGAGTACTGCGTGTGGTTCGGAAGATACCAGCGTTTCATCAAAGTAGAAGATGAAACCTGAGAAAACTGAATTGTACTCAAAAAGGCATCATGCGTATTTAAGTCAGTGATACGTATAAGTGATGTATCACCGAGATTAATGTTTCCAATATCGTTGAAGTCAATTGATGACACAACTTCAGTGAATAACTCACTATGAAGGTAGCTATTTTTCCTGTTATAGCTTGATATGTCATTACTATATATTGCCTTACCTGAATCTACGATTGTACCGCTCTTGTTTTCATATTGCCTTGCAATGACATTTTTATCGCCTGACCAGATAAAGAAGTACGCACCATCTGGTATCTCTCCAGACATGATGGCGGCGGTGGCTTGCTCTTGTGTATATGTCTTTCCAAGTGGAGAAATAATACTTCTCATCCCATCCCATGAAAGAATTAACTTTCCTGTACGACCAGTTACACTTTCTTTATCAGAATTAACAAGCAGGTCTAATACCTGTGCGTTATCAAATAAATCGCGCGGATCCGCAGACCCATTTTGCCCAACAGGATTCCCAGTATTGTTAGTGGTCATTTTAGCCTCATGAATGAGAAAACCCGCCGAAGCGGGTTGTTTAGAGCGGAATTAAGTTACTGAACATCGCCTGGATAATTGGCGTCGTCGTATTGATAAAGCAAAGGGGTATACTGCACTGCTTTCACTTGGCACGTTCCATCATCTCCAGGGTCGATAACATCCATGATTGCGTCATATCCAACGCGATTGGACGAACAAAAAACAACCCTAGGTGGTTCTACTGCTGGGTCATTCATGATCCATTCATTTATCCGAACATCAGCCGTGTTGACCACTGAAAATGTGTAATCATCAATACGTTCTGGAACCAGCAGCACTGATGCAGATCCATCCTGAAAACGAAGCAGACAACGCGGATTTTCAAATGACCAATCGAGCGGCTCACTAACCTGGATACGCACAGTATTCGCGTCGTGCTGTACGTCTATTACCAGGCAACTGATCGTTTTGCTTCCCGGTATGTCATCCGTCAGAACGATACGATCACCGAAGTTGTAGCAAAGAGCATCCATTTCAGTGCTCGTCGAATGCGTTAAACGCTGATGGGTATACTTCATCAGCCGTCGCATGCCGATACGGTAAGCCCTATCAGGGTCTTGCACCCCATCCAGCGTGTAATCCTCCACCTTCACAGGTGTTGTGTTATTACTCAAACGACACTGAATGGTTTCCTCCGCCCATGTAGTGGCGTTAATGTAGGTAACATCGACCCCATCATAGTCATCTTGTGACAGCGCCTTAAAGCCGGTTTGGAGCTCTTCTGTTTGCTCCTGCGGACTGATAACACCAGACCAGTTTTTGATCCCCTCTCTACCGGCAGATGCCAAACCGTCACTTAGCAGGAAATACCCCATACCCGCGTTAGCGATCCTCTGCAGTACCTCTAACCCGGAAGTATTATCACTGCCGGCTGACCAGTCGAAAGTTTCTCCCCGTGACGTCCAATAATTACTTTCCAGCGCATTGATGGCCGCGTAGTCGATTTGGTTGTCGGTGTAACCCAGATCCTTAAGAACGTGATAGAACGCGCCGCTGATACTCCGCGATGCATGCCCATCATAAAGCCGGGTCGGCACCAGGTTAATGCGGCGGTCTGATTGAGCCGCCAATCGGTTACCAGTGCGAATGGTTAAGCCGATTGTGGTGATATCACGGTAGCTGGTTTTGCGTGCAGATAACTTTGAACGCATCGCCTGCCACTGCACTGAATCACGGGTGGTACCTCCCCACACCGGTGTATCCCGTTTCATCCTTACTTCATAGTTACCCAGAGTCGGGAACGTCACCCTTTCGGTATAACCAACCTCATTCACTGTGTTGTTACCGTGCTGGATCTGAACACTTGTCCAGTCATCCGATCCTGACAATCGATACTGCAGCGTCATTGCCACATCGTGCCAGTGAATAGCCCCGTCCTTGCTACCCACATCACAAAGGCCCTGTGGATAAACAAAATTGAGTTCTATCTGAGTCGTTTTTTCATTTTGAGGACAGCAAAGAAATGGTCCCATCCAGTCGTAGTCATCGTTCAGACCGGTTACCGTAGCATCCAGCAATGTGCGTCCAATGAACCCTGGCCAGCCCGGATCAACGGTTGTTGAACCATCAGGATTTTCCGTCAGACGCTCAACGCTAATTGTCTGGCCGCCGATATCTGTAATGCGGTATCGATAACCCTTCATACCCAACGCTAACCGCTGCGATCCTGTCGGAATCCCCACAAAGGCATCCCCTGTTGCACTCCCCCAAGCCAAGGCGATATGTTCACTTACAGCTGGCGTTCCTCCGGTTGATGCGGTACCCACAATGACCACTGGCGAAATACCAAATAACACTGAAGGGAGCACACTAAAGCCTATGCTGTTGCCACTAAATGGGCTTTCCTTTTCCCTGATAACTATTTTCGTATCTACTGCAGTAACGTCCAAACCAGAACCTGAAAGTTGATCCTCTATCTCTTCAGTCAGGCCTTCCATCGTCACATAGTTGGCCGTTAGCGATATCACATAATTGATACCCGCCCAGGCTAACGTAAATGATAGTGGTGTAGTGCTGAAATCGTAGGTAGTAGGCGCAGCTGATGCCGTTATGCTGGCCGCATTACCACCAACACCGGGTACCGCCGGCGAACCCGGATCGTAAACTGAGATGAATAAGTCAATTCTTGTTCCATTCCAGGTCATAGATACCGGCAAACCTACAGATGGGTTTAACTCTGAAAAATCCCCGTAAATAACATTTCGGCCAGCCTCAATAGCAACAGTGAAAGTATCCGGCGCCTGAATGGTCAGGTCTGTTCCAACGACCCAGGAATCTGGAATGACTGCATCACCGGTATCGTTACCTGCACCGATAACTGAAAGCGCATTACCTGACACACTTATCGCATCTGCAGTAATGCTCACAGAGTCCGGGCCAGTGGAAGCCAGATCTAACCCAGCGGTACCGGAGGTGGTCCCTCCAACCTCAGTCGAGGCATACCAGTTTTCTGAGCGAGGATCACCACCAACGTCCGCCCCAGGAGGATAAATGGTGTAACTTACATCCTCGCCAAAACTTCCAACTGGTGTATTACCAATTTTTATAGTGGATTGATTAATCGCAAAGTTTCCAACACCTATACAGAGGAACATTTCTGTACGATATATCTGCGGGTTGCTGCCATCAAAGCGGCTGACAGGCTGAACAAGATAATCAGGAAAAACACGGTCTCTACCCAACACTTCTCGGATCGGATCCCCCAATTTTGCAGTATTCGCTTTTGCCGGTGACAGATCCAACGAATCACCACCATTTGCTGAACCCATACCGTCTTTGTTCATTCGAGACATCATGATCAGCGAATATGCAGCTGATGCTACTGCAACCGCCACAGCAGTCCATGCCGCTACAACGGCACCGGTTGCATACGGGATTGGGTATATCCTGACATCAGTTTCATAACTTATGTGACACACCGGCCATTCATCGGAAGAAACAGATTTTCCGTTAACCTCCACTGCTACTGGGTGCCACATTTCATTTTTGTAATCCTTCACATTATCGACAAACCACTGATGCAGTGTCATAGCGCTGTGTTCGTGGGTTTCCAGCGGCTCGCCGGGAAGTCGTGATGGGTAAATACGGATCGTCACTGGTAATACTCCACTTTCACAAATCGGCGTTCAAACCGCGCCAACGGCAGAAAGGTTACGTTTGATTTGGGATTACACTCGGCAGCATGAAGGATGCCGTCAATGCTGACCACAACCGCTACATGATCAACCAAACTTCCCGTGTAACAAACGATCCCAGCCCCTTCAACCGGGCGGCATTTTGTTAAATCCTTCATCAACTCTTTCGCTGATCGGTCAAGTCCGCGGTTATCCTTCGTTACCCCTGCGAAATCTGGCCAAGCTGGCATTCCAATATCACGCCGGATTTCATTAACGATGCCGAAGCAATCCAGCTCAGGGTATGCGCGGCCTCCCTTCAGCCAGGTGACTGAAAGGTATTTGTCAGGATTAAACATGGAAGATTCCTTACTAGAGGTAACGCAATCCTGGGTGATCCGGCAATGTATACCGGCGCCGTGGCCACGCTGTATCAAGTACATTCATATATCCGGCTGTTATCTGCACCTCTATCGAAGTCCAATAACCAGATTTAATTGTTAACGTGAAAGGTGGTGAAGCTGGCGCTGAGAGATCAGTTGATAGGTAATGTCGGTAAGTCAGAGTGCCAATTTCTTGATTGCCTAACGCGTCGCGTATCGTGTTTGAAACCTTTCCATCTATATTGCTGATGGCGAATTTCAGATCCTGCGTACCATCTGCATTTCTTGCTGGTAGCGATAAATCTATACCGCATGCAGTAAACGTTACCTGCGCACCATTTTCCATTGTGGCAGTGACATCATCCCAACCTCTTGTGAGCCAGTATGTAGTTTCCCCTACCGCAATCTGGAGCGTTTCGATAATCACTTCAGAACCTGAAGAGGCATAAAGCCGATTTAATACTGTCATGCTTTTGGCCACTCCCGGTTAAGCGCAAGATCGATGATGCTTTGCCCTGCGAGGAACTCGGGGAAATTACCCCACCCTGGCGGTGGCAATGGCCGCTCCCAGATTTCTAGCGTCGCGCTGTACTGCCAATATTTACCGCCCACCAATACTGGTCCTTCATAAATATCCTTAAACCGACAAACATAAGGCTTTATTCCGATCGGAGTCCGCAGCGTCATGTTAAACCATGCCGCTCCGTCGCTGATAACGTCACGATACCAGGCCTCAAACGTTTGTCCCTGCACATCATTCATGAGCCAGGAAACCGTGGATTCCGTTGGTGTAGAGATATAGCGGCGACGCTGGCGGGCCCGGCCAGAAACCATAGCCGTTCTGAGCAAAGGGCTTATAGGTTTAAGCCCGTACCCATCCTGTAAAGGTAAGGGAAGATAGTCATGTGGATAATTGATATCCGAGGTGATTGCCATCAGCCAGCCCTCCTTTTAGTTTGCCACCCCATGCCGACAGCCTTACCCACATCGCCACGCCCTGTTGCTATCTGATATGCGCTTTGTTCCAAAGCTTCCTTGACTGCGGCTTTTTGTGTTTCCTTCAACATCTGTAATGTTCTGGCATCTGGATCACCGTTAACCTGCGTATGGATTTCGATATTCGGAACTGCTCTGCCAGTATTCGCATCACGGCTAACCCTCTCGAGGGTCGCATCCAGTTTCGCACTGGTACCTGCCGTAGTTACACGTTCCCCTTTTTGCAGCAGCCACGTACCGGTTTCTGGTACCGCATCAATACCGTCGTGTGCCATTCCAGATAGGCCTACAGCAGATATTGCGGCAACCATAGGGGTAGTAACTGCCGCTGCTGCTGCCATTGCTGCCGGAGCCATTGCCGGGCCAACGATTGGGATTGCCGCTGTTGAGGCAAAAGCTGCTAATTGTGCTTGCAATGATGTTGCTTGTGCATTAGCCACCATTGCAGGAATTGCTGCAGCTTGTGCGGTCTTGTTTATCAGTAATTGAACCCCCTGATAAACAAGCCACTGAGCAGCCATATCAACCAAAGCCTTTACAACAGACTGACCAAGATCAGAGAAGATACCTTTAATGGCTTCCCCCATAGACTCTGTACCGCTGATGACATCATAGAGATGATCCGATATAGAATCGGTGGCTGAACCCAAAACAGATGTCATCGCATCTGCTGACTGTAAATAGTAATCACTTGAACGGTCAGCAAAATCTATCAAAGCATCAGAAATACCCGATGACCAATCATCCCGCATCTCATCTGATCGCTTGTAGTAATCCTCTTGTATTTCAAGTCTCTCATTAAGTGCATCTTGGAGAGCCTGAGTTTCTTTATCGTACAGTGACTGTGATATGTCACCGGACTGGTATTGCTTCTGCAACTCTTGTTGTTGAGTGATAAACTCTTGCTGAATTCCCAGTAATTCTTTCATACGGGTACGGGTTTTTTCCCCCATACCAGCACCAATAACGTCAGCATTTAAGGTTTGCCGTTCATTATCATTTGATGATTTCAGGTTTGCTGCGAACGCCGCCACCTTAAGATTTTCTTCATTGGCTTTCTTTAATGCCTGAAGTTTATCCAACTCATCAGCCAATTGAAGCAGTCGCTTCTGCTGCTCAGCATTGATACCAACCAATTTCCCACTTGCGAGGTCAAAGCGTAACTTTTCAGCTTCTGTGACTTCTGTAGTTTTTTTACCCGTGGTTTCTATCAGCGCTATCTGGCGCATGTAACTTAATTCTGTCGCCTTAAATGCTGACTCAAGTTTTTTTGCACCCGTATCTGGTGTCGGCTTTCCATTAGTTTCGCCAGTAGCTAACTTAAATTGATTGGTGCCTACAGTTGCAGATCCTGTGGGTAAATTTTTACCTACAATATTTTTTTCGCGGAGTTTTTCTTGTACTGAAAGAAGTCCATTTAATTCTTTCGTCAGACCTTTAATTGAATCATCATCATCAGTGATCCAACCAAAAAATGATTGATCTTCGCTATACATGTTTCCCGACCTTTTGGAAATCATGTTTTGCAAATGCTCTATACGCCCTACTACTTGTTCGGCATTTGTTGTATCTATATTCCCACCAAGAACAGATACTCTATTATTCTGAAACTTTAGAAGGGTACCGGCAGATGCCGCAACCTTAACAAACCACCCAGCAAGCTGTGCCGTATTGTTAACTAAATCCACCAGCCCTTGCTGAACAGCAGGATCGGTAAGAACGGATCTTAACTTATCTAAGGAATCTTGAAGAGGTGACAAATCAACTTTAGCAAGCCCAGTTGCTATTTCAATTTTAAGCCCTTTTACTTGGCTTTCCATATCTTGAAAAATATCGTTTACTTTCACCAAATCATCTATTGAAGATGGGTCGGGCGCAACACCGTAATTTTTTGCAAGCTGAATGAATTGTTTTAATTTTTCATTGTTATTATCAAATAATGGTATCATCTTAGAAAGATCGTTTCCGATTCCTTCGAGGATATTTATCTTTGCAGAGTTTGTGCTAACTTTTCCTAATGCATCACCTATGGCAAGAAGTTGCTTATCCGGTGATACCTTTGATAATTTTTCAGCAGACAATCCAAGTGCATTTAAAGCATCGACAGCTTCGCCTGATTTATTTAAAACGGCATCGCCAATCTTATCACCTAGGTCTTTGAATATGTCAGCCATGTTATCGCCGGATAAACCAGCTTTCTCAGCAGCAAATTGCCACGCCAACAACTCTTGGGTTGACATGTTTAAAGACTTTGCCCATTTATCTGTTGATGCAACCTGCTCTGAAGTTGACTTAAGCAATTGATAACCTGCAACTCCTACAGCAGTTGCCGCTGCTGCTGCTGCACTAGCTATCCCGGCTAATGCTTTTCCTGATTCAGCAGCATCTTTTTGAACTTGCTTACCCCACTTTTCAGATGCCCTTTCAGCTTTATCCATTCCTGAAACAAACCCGCCAGTCTTGGCGATCAGATCTATTGTCAGTGTACCAAGAGACTTGCTAGCCATACTAACTCCGGGCAATAAAAAACCCCGCCTAAGCAGGGTTTAGTTAAATGATTTAAAATCACTTCTTATTCAACGCATCCATATAAGCCTGTGTTGTTTTTTGAGATGATTCTAGAATGTCATCTGAAAGAGTTTGTTGCCCCCACTTGGTAACCTTGTTGTTAATAAACGTAACGACAAGTCTATCTTGAGACAACTGTTCATTATCGATTGGAGTTAAACCAACAATAACAGGATTCCAATAAATCCACCTTTCTCTATCTTGATTAACATCTGTCCTCCGCGGCGCCCCCATCACCCCTTGAACTTGACTTTTACTCATCCCCAAAGCAAGGTTAAGAGATGCTTTATTGTAATCAATTTTATTTGCGCAACCAGAAAGCATCAAAATAAAAATAGAAGTCAAAAACCATTTCATACCCGTATCCTTTTTAGATTAAGTTACGGTATTGTAGCAAGTTATGACCATTCTTTCATCGCTTCGTCTAAACTGATTGTTTTTTCTTTATACTCAAGATGTGGTGCAAAATCTGTGATCAAGAATGGAGGTGTATCCTTACTCCTATTTACATTAGCGATCGTACTTGCCACCAGCGCGGCGCCCCACTCAGTACGCATCATGGGGTTTAGACTGCCGTATTTATTACGGTACTTCATCCACAGGCGAAACTCGGAAAGACTCAGCCGCTCCTGAGCCTCCGCTACCGTTCTGCCGCCGATACCGTTAAGGACTAATTCGCACCAGGCTTCGTCGTCTGCGCTGATGGCTCCGTCTTTCCCAGGTTATTAACCTGTTGGATTGCCACCAGCAATGCCACCGTTAATGCGCCATCGAGGGCACCACGCTCAGGATCCGCCTCACCGGTAATATCTGCTGGGGTAAAGACTGGTTGTCCATTCTCATCGCAAATGGATGCTGCGATACGACCGGCTACACCATCAACTTTCCCACCCACCGCGAGAATATCTGAACGCGCTGTGTAGTAACCCAGAGGGCGCACAAACACGGTAGCGGTAATTTCGTCATCGCCCTGCTTCCAGGTGATTTCCTTCTCTACCGGGCGACCAGTGAAGGCGCCGCGTTCTTTCAATGAAGCCAATGTTAATTTCATATAGTTACCATCAGGAAGAAGTTAACGCGGGGCTCATGGCCCCGGCGAGTAAATTGATCAGCTGCCAGCCTGAACCTTTGGCACCCAAATCGATGGGCCAGAGCGCTGGATTGTTGCGGCAGTGCTGACAACGGTGTTTTGCTGGAAGTCGAAAGGAAAATCGGATACATAACCTTGGAAAACATACCAGGTGCGATCATCCGGCAATAACAATCCATCGACTGCACCAGGTGCACCAGGCGCGGCGGCTGTCGGTAACGATTCACCATCAGACCAGCCTAAAGCCCAGGTCAATGGTGTTTCATCGTCAGTCTCTGCCAAGTTATGAAGCATCAGGTGGCTGGCATTAGCTGGATCTGCGTTCAGAGTTACTGACGACTGGCCAGGCGTCTGCAGACCTTTCTTGAAGGTCTTCGATTTACGCTCCGATAGACAGGTATCTTCAATCTGATCTGCTGGGTTGCCGCCAGGGGTAAAGTTGGTAATACATTCAACCTCACTTACAACGCCATTAGCGAGGACAAACAACTGCGTGCCTTGTGTCAGTACAGACATGGTGATCTCCGGTCATAAAAAAACCGGCGCAAGGCCGGTATGTTGAAAAGTTGGAAGGGTTAGCGAAGCACTATCCAATCAACATCGAATGAATAGCGGTATCGCTTTGTTTCTGGGTCACGACTTTGGCCGCCCCACCGGGTGATGTAGGCGTGTGGCTCTATAGCATCACGTAATGCGGTGGCCACCGCAGTGGCAGATGTGACCGTATCCGCATAGATATCCACCTGCAGCGTATAGCTATCGGCATCCGGGCGCCTGTCCAGATAGTTTTCTGGTTCTCCGCTGATGTTCTGCCAAACAACATAGGGATAAGCCACCACATCATCCTGCAGACCGAATGGATATAACCGCACTGGGTTTGAACCGATCAGCGTCGTTACTGCCTGGCTGGCAGCACAGACTTTAAAAATTGGTGCGATCATCATCTGGTCCCTTTCTTAGCTGCTCTGGCTATCGCCCTATCGATGGCCTTACCATATTCCACAACGAAGGTATTGGACGCCTCAGCCGCGCTATTTTCAGCCGCCGGCCGCATGAATGGCTGAGCCCGCATGTTTTCCGTACCGAACTCCAGTAGGCGCCAATGCGGCGTTGGTGCATTCTTGGCTTTATCCGGATGCTTTTTAAGCACTGCCCCATGCAGAACGCCAATGCGAAAGGCCAGGTTTCCATTGCGCTTAAACTCGCGGCCATTCCAGCGCACTGCGATATTGTCTGCGATGCTGCGTCCTGTTTCTGGGTCATCAAGTCGCTGAGCATTTGCCTTTGCCCTATTGGCGATGACGTTTGCAGCCTTTCTCAGGGCCGCACGCCCTCCTTTGCGCTTCATGTCATCGCTGATAGAGGCAAGTTTACCCATCAGCTCATCGACGCCAGTGAGGGTGTATTCAACGCCATCAGCCATCATTCGTCCCCTCTGAGCAAGGAAGGGTCAAATACTCCAGCCCGCTATCAGGGTCCGGCAGAACGCCTTCAACGTTGTAGATTTTCCCACGGAAAAGAATGCGGCAAGCGGCACTAATATCATCTCTGAACCTGATTTTTATCCTGGCCGTTACGGCATTCTGGAATGCCTGTGCTGCGACAAAATCACGCGCCGAGACTGCGGTAACTTCGCCCCAGATACAGCCATCAGAAGTTGATGAAGCGATATTGATCCACTCGGTTACAACTTCACCTGTTTCCGCATTCTGCGAGGAAACCCGCTTTTGTGGGCAAATCCGGTGGCGCAGTTTTCCTGCCTGCATGATTACCCCCTGGTACTCAGATACTGAGGGCGCAGGTCATCAATGGACGTCGTTTCGATAAGATCAGCATCACTGCTAAAAGCATCGGCCAGAATGGCGACCAACGATTCATTGGACTCAGCCAGGCGGGTTAGTGCTGCTGTCTGTTCCTGCTTTGCCTGCGTCTCCGCCAGCAGCGCTGCTATCAGGGCGCTTACCTGTTGCTCTTTCATGGGCTATCCTCAACCAGTTTTTTAACCATTCCCGGCGGCGCCGGCATCCTTCACAGGCCATAAGCCCTCACAATATGCTTGGGCGGCGCAAGTCGTAGATCAGCATCGTTACGGAAAACGGTAGTTCTCCCTGTTTCAGCTTCTCCTCTTCTTCGCCGCCGCGATTACGATCCAAAATACCGAGCAGCACAAGCAATGCTGTTTTTGCTCGGGAAAGTGGCTCACCTTCAATCAGGGATTCATTGTTTTCGGCGACAATTAACTGCCGACTACCTTGCACATACGCAAGAATGGCGGCGCTGCCACCCTGGATTTTTAGGGTAAGGTCGTCATCGCCATAATCATCATCAATGCGCAAGTGCTGCTTAGCCTCACCAAGCGTTACGAGTTTGATCATGTTTTGTCCTTACCATCGCGTCCGCGCTTGGTTGCCAGTGTCCATCCTTTGGATCCGATCTCACCCGGTTTATCTTCTGTCGTTTCATCGCAGTGCCATAGCGAACCGCCCCAGGTCACTGTGTCACCTGGCTGATAACTGCTTTCAGCTTTGAAAACACCGCGATAGATCATCACTGGAATACCGAACGTTTTTGTTTCACATGCGCCACTTGCTTTCGTGACTGTCACGGTAAACATTCGTTCATCGTCATTGGCAACATCAACGGCAGAGATGCCATCAACCAGACACTCCCACCCGCGCATTCCGGCTGTTTTTTCGAATGCACGCCAAAGCCCACCACTATGCGTAGCATAGGTTCCTCGCGGATAACTCTTCTCTGCCTCAATGCCTGGCAATATTTCAATCTGCAAGGCATCACGGCCATCTGCGCCGGGTACTGGAGGTTTCGGTGATGGCAAGGCTGCCAGCGCGTCAGAAACCGCCGCCTTTATAGCTTCGGGATCGGCATCTTTCCCATCACGCGGGGTCGGTATTTCAGCAATAGCGCTTTCAACCAATTCCTTTAGCAAGGGGTGAATATCGTCAGGAGTAAGGCTTTTTCCATCTGCCGGCACAGGCAAGGCAGCGACAGCTTCAGAAACCATTTTTGATACATCGGGAAGCACAGGAACTTCTGTTGGCGGGAGGGCTTTCACTGCACTCTCAACTACTAACTTAACGTCATCAGCCGTCATTGAGTTGATGCCTGCAAAGGCTTCTTTCAATTCAGTGAGCCCTTGTGTAAAGGTTTCACGTTGTTGTTCCAGTTGTTTATCGAAGTCCGCTTTGAAGCCTAATAGAGCTTGTGAAAACTCCTCAGTCATCACCCTGATTATGGACAAGTCGCGATCGTTCATTTTGCTAATAATCCTCTAATCATGGCCTTGGCAATGTTCAACTCAGGATCGGACAGCGCCTTACTATCATCATTGGCTGCTTGGCTTGCGGGTGCCGGTGCCGGTGCCGGTGCCGGTGCAGTTTTGCTGAACGGATCATCTGAAGCATCTCGGCGAGCCAAAGCTTCAAGGCTAAAGTTCTGTTGCTGTAGATAGAGAGAGTCGCCACCAGGTACCGGTGGAAGGTTCTCTTTTCGGCGAGCTTCGTTTGGCGACATGATGGTATTTTTAACTGCTTCACCCAGCGTTTTAATTCGCCTTTCTGTATCCATGCGCAGCAGCGCATTGACTTCAAACTCAGTACCCGCATCACCGGATAGGCCAAACGCTTCATCCAGCAGAAGTTCAGCAGATTCAATCAGGATCTGAAGACACTGAGAGTAATATTGCTGCTCTAACGCCTCGATGTTGTTATACGACGGTGGATCACCTACCCCTACTTTGTACGAAGGGACATGAAACACTGAACAGACAATTTCGGCTGTCATTTTAAGTTGTTCAACGATCTGGGCATCGGCGGCAGACATGGATGTAGGGTTATATTTTGCGCCGTTACTCAGTATCCCTGTTTTACCTGCATTCTCACCTGTGTAACCAGTTTCCCAGTTAGCCTTAATGCTTTTAGCATTCTCTTCAGTAAGAGATCCTGGAACTTCAATCACTCCGCTTGGCTTTCCACCATTCTTAAAGAAGAACGCTGAACTCTCCTGAATATGATGCCCCTGCATCGCAGCAAGTCCGCCGGCATAAATCGGTGATAGCCCAACCAATGGGTGGAAAAAACAATTAAAACGGTCGTGAATTATTTCCCGTGCTGGAACTATGACCTGTGTCGGTAACCCGGCAATATTGTCAGGGCTAATTTGATAAAAAACAGATCCATCATCCGCAACCAAAGGAACCACTTTATTAGGATCCAAGATCCGCAGTTCTTTTATTTGTCCATTCTGATCACGAATCAACATGACATAGGTATTGCCATGACAAAGCTTAGAATTGACCCAGTTTTCGAAAAACTGGATCCGGTTCTGGAATGAGTTGGGTTTCTCAAGAAGTTCAGCAACACTACCTGACTGTTGCTCTTTCCATACCCCGTTAGAGTCGCGGCGCTGATGCCTTGCTGGCATCTTTGAAATATCGCTGGCTATTAGTGAAATGCATGAGAAAACTGCGTAGAAAGAGAATACAGTTTTGTTATTTATTTCAAGGTTCTTCTGCCACGCACCAGAAAAAGGCTCGCTAATAAACGAAAATATACGCTGCCATACTCCCTGCCCGGATGGCTGCTGTAGAGATTTTTCTTTTTTTCGGAAAGGAGTCCACATCAGCCAGTCCCCGCAGATTTTTTATTATTTGAACGACCACCAGCACGCTTGTTACTGATGTACTCAGCCTTGCCCAGCACCACCAGCACTCTGGCGCACTGATCATTCACGCTTTTCTCATCGCCAGGGATAGAATCGTGTGTGCGCTGTAGATATCTGATTTTTGCCATGCAAAATGGCGGGGTTTCCCCCGCCCTCCTTGTATTATCAGCTGCCCTGGCTGGTGCCGTAGTTTACGTTGGTGACACGTGCCACAGCTGCGCTACGACGACGTTTCCAGTTAATCCAGCGTTCGGCACGGATGGCCACGCTATTGGTCTGCCACATTGATACCAGCTCAGTTCCGGTTGGGGTGATGCTATCGCCAGTAGGCGCACTCTCCATTTCCAACGATGCCTCGCTCGACATATCAACAGCCACGCCACCATCATCGGCCAGGTAAATATCCGGTGCATTAACGAGAACAAGCTGGTTGCCGACATACTGCGAAACGATCGCCGGGAGCCCCTGGAATGTGCCACCCAACATGGTCATTTCCGGATATTCCTTCTGACCCAGCGGGTTTTTACGCATAGATAGAGCCAGCGCCGTAGTGCTGGACATGAGCCACACGCCACCAGTAGGTTGCAGTTCCGCAGCAATGAATTGACCAAATGCCGCCGCCGCATCTTCGTCAGGGTTACCAGTTGAAGGAATACCCGCAATACCATTGGTGATCGACGCAGGAGAAACACCTGCGACTTCAGCTTTTGCTGGATTGATAAAGTCAGCATCCAGTCTCGCAATGACCGATTCAGCCAAACCATTACGAACCAAAACATCAGCAGATGGAGTGGAGAAACGGATCAGCTCTTCAGTCAGAACTGAAATCGCAGCTACTTTTGCAAAACCGAAAGTGATCGATTCAAAGTCGAACTTAGTTAATGGCTTGGCCTTACCCTGTCCAACCCATTGAGCAGCACCACCGCTGGTTTGTGCCGGAACACGAATATTGAATGGTACCTGGCGTAATGCGGGAATGCCGCCCTGTCCAAATCGCCCAATAATGGTCTGTGGACGCAGGAATTCAACAAAGTCATTTGCGAAATCTTGATACTCCACCAGCGCACCCGCCCATTGTGGATCCGTGGTAGTACCCGCACTTACCGCGGCTTTCAGAACATGATGCAGCTTGGTGTCATCTGGATATTTGCTCTTAGCAATACTCAATGCTTCAGAGCGCACCCCCTTGGCAGCCGCCAGTGCCTTGGTAAAACGAGCGAACGCGATCCCTTTATCCAGCTTTTGCTCAACCCGGATGATGCCAGGAGCACGACTGTCTACCACGTTAATATCGCCACTTGCTGCTTTCGCGACTGGCTTAGCGGTAGCGGCCATGTTCGCTTCCATATCGCGCAGGCGGCCCAGATGGGAGTCAACAGACTTGATCTCAGCAGATACATTGTCGTACCGCTCCGTTTCTTCGGCGTCCAGAGTTCGGCCTTCATCAGCGGCTTTGCCCATAACATCATTCAGTGATGCTGCCAGCGCCGCACGCTTGTTTTCAAAGCTTTTGATTTGCTCAGCGATATTCATGTTTTTTCCTTTAATTTCAGTAGATTTTTTTGCTGTAGCGCCAGCGATAGGGTTTGTTTTAACCGCGGGTGTCTCATTGCCTGACGCGGCGAGAAACTGGCGGTCATGCGACTTAACGGTTGTGATGCTGCATTCCGCATTCGCTGGAATGGTTACGGCAGAAACTTCCAGTAGCTCCCACTCCAAAAAATGAATGCCACCAGCATCAAGAAATACATATTTGATTGGTTTGAAACCAATCGACAGACCTTTGACCAATCCTGACTTAATCGACGCCCATGCCTCATTAAGCCGGGCAATAAGTTGTGATGGCATATCAGGCGTCGGCTTTACCAACTGCGCTGTAATCTGCAGGCCGTCATTGACCTTTTTTGCGGAACAGTTACCGATGGGTTGTGATCTGTCATGCTGCCAGAGGAAGGGGTTCTCATTTCCGAACCGCGCACCTCCTGGCTCCATAATGTCTCCGTCACGATCCGGCGATGGTGTAGAAGCTATGCCGACAATAATCCGCTTATCTTCATCAACCGATTTAACCGTCATGAGGGTACAGGCGCGATTAAGCGTCATTTGCTTGCCTCCTGAAACGAAAAAACCCGCCGAAGCGGGTCAGTAACTGACGTTTTTGTCATATGAAAAATACCTGGTAATCCCTCTTTTTCGCTTCAGGGTTAAGCGACATGAGAGACACGGCATTGAATAGCGCCATCAAGGGATCTATTTTCCCCTTCCCGCTGGCCTGCTTGGTGATCAGAATTGCGTTACCTTTTGGCTCTACGCGTGCGTTACCCACACACCAGGCCATCATTGGCTGGTTACCGTGGATAAGCACACCTTCTGCAAGTTTCCGCTCGGTGGTCTTAATTGCACCACCAAGGCGCCAGCCCTGACTGATACCAACCACCAGGTCGGCAGGAATGTCCTCTTCGATCATTGCGTCAAGAATTTGCCCAACACCAGACGGATCTATCCCAATCTTGTCGAGCAATTCTGCCTCATAGAGCCGCTTCACATATAACGCAACCTCTAAGGTGTCCTGCCCAATTTGTTTAACCAACGTGAGATCGCCGGCGGCCACAAAATCATGCAACCTTGAAGCCTCGCTTTTACGGCGCTTTAAAACAATTTCATGGGCCCATGCGTGGCACCAGCAAAGCCATTCTCGAGTATTCTTATCACGGCCAACTGCAGACATGCCAAGCAAGTCATCCAGGCCACCGCCATCAATGCCGACAGTAACTACCTCGCAACGCTGCATAATTTCATCAAACGTTACCTGCTTTTTCCCTTGGAGCTCCCAGAAGTCAACACCGGCCCAGCGATCGCTTCGCAGGTTAAGGCCAATCTCAATATTCAGATGCTTTGCCAGGAATTGCTGAAGTGTTCCGTCAGTTTTAGCCTGATTTTTTCGCAGTTGATCTTCAATCCATTCAGCGTTTACCGAACGGCCAATGTTGGGATTGGTGATGTAGAAATTTTCAGGTAGCAAATACTCTTTGCTTTCCACCAGCGCTTCTGGGAATTCGTAGAGAACGCCGAGTGTTTTCGGATCCTTAATTTCCCCGTCACGCACGGAACGCCAGTACTCTAACCTTTCTTTGAAAACACCGGCCGGCGGATCATCGCTTTGCGTGGTGAGAAAGATAACCCAACCTTCATCCCTTGATACCTGCCCGCCAAGCGCTTCCATGAACATGGCCTCTGCGTTCTGGCGTTTGCCGAACAGCCAGAGTTCGTCAACGAGGATGCGACCAGCCTTCTTGCCTGAAACGGTATCAGTATCAGCGGCGACAACTTTCAGGGTATTACGTGTAACTCGGTGGGTGATTGTCCTGATATGGTCCTGTATATGAAACATATCTGACAATTCTTCATCTGCCCGGATCATGCCGGCAGCAGGTTTAAAGCTGTTATCAGCAACCTCTTTCGTTGGCGCAAGAATAAGATGCTCTTCATCTTCTCGCCAACAGAGGATTAAAGCCGTCAGCATAATGCCGGCGGCAATGGTCGATTTTGTATTTTTTTTGCTGATAAGCAGGCCATATTCACGAATTAGTTGCTTACCCGTCTCGGCTTCATAACCGCCAAATATAGCCTTCACAAAATCGAACACCCAGGGCTCAGAGCATTCGCCAAAGGTTGGCTTTCCGGGTAAGTCTGAAACACGAAGCTCTTTGAAAATGGCCAGAGCATGTTCTGCCTGGTCCACAAAAATCGGCGGCGGGATTATTGATGCCCTGTCAATCAGCCGCTTTTCCCAATCTGGGCAGGCTGTTGTCCACTGCACCATAAATTACCCCTTGTTATTGACCACCAATTTCGGCGCCGCCAAAGCACCAAACTTGCTGACGGTAGCGGCCACTTTCGCAGCTGCGTTTCTGGCATCTTTCTTACCGGATTCCCCTTTTTTAGGGTGCATGTAAGGAAGCATTGCCTTAGCCGCATCACGCCTTCCAATATCGTCTGGTTCAAGACCGTTCATGACTGCTTTTAGGTATTCGATCGGATCATCATAATGCCCGACGCGGGAGGTATCTTCTGGATTGGTGTTTACTGTTGAGGTGTTAACATCCCGGCGACTCGCTGGGTATTCATCTACTTCAACTTTTTCATTCTTTTTCCGTTCTATAAATGCGATGACCTCCGGGTCGTTGGCAAGCTGCGACCCCTTGGAGCGCGCGGATTTTTCAGAATACCCAGCCTTAATTGCTGAGGCTGTCTGATTCGAACCGGACATCAGCGCCAGAGCAAACTTTCGCTTCTGCGCTGTTAACATGTTTACACCCTCCAAAGGGGATTTTTTCTGCGCGTGAGAGGGGGCGCGGTGTCCAAGGCGATCGACGTTTACTTTTCGCCCCTCCCCCCCCCATATGACCAATGGATCAAATGATAATAAATATCACTTAATTCGATATAGTTTCAAATGCAATCAATCATTGAAGAAATGATATTCGTTATCATTCACATCAAATCACGATGACACTATCGATTCGCGCCGAAGATGGGACTGAATGCTTCAGCGCCTCCACATCTGGCTGGCTCGTCGCTGCCTCCCTTGCAGATTTGCCAGTGTGACACTTGATGCACAGCGTCCAGAGGTTTGACTCGTCGTTATCTCCACCAAACTGCAGGGCTATGCGGTGATCTAATTCACTATCATGCAAATCAACCACACGACTACACATGCAGCACTTACCGCTATCACGAACATACACTCGACGCTTAAGGCTAACCCTTGCGCTTCCGCTTACGCGTCGATGCTCACCATAAACTGGCTTAATGCGCCTTGTGTCGATCGCCTTCAGCCGCGGCTGAAGTGTTTTAAGCTTACCCATTCAACCTCCATGCCCGGCGCCGCTCAGTTCGTGGTGAACCATCAGGGTGACTCTCAACTGAATCACCATCTGCATGATCAACCAGTGACCAGCACGGATAGACAACAGCGCCACCATATGCATCACCCACTGCATAATCGGCTGGCTTGCGACTATCCCAGCGAGTCAGTATGCGTTCAATGTGCTGTTGCGGTACGCTATAGCAAACCCCATGTATCAGGCGAGGAAGCGTGATGCTGTCGGCCCGTGCCTTGTCGGCCAAGATTAACCGTTCGGCAATCTGCATCTGATACTGCGGAGGGCGACCAGTACCCAGATAAAAGCTAACCAGCGCATCAGGGTGGCGCGATAACCAGCCTTCAACCTTGAGTATGAAGTTGGCCACTGGCTGTGCGTCATCCTCAATAACGACGACGCGGCATGACTGAGCAACAGCCCAATCAAGCGCACGACGGTGGTTCCAGTTGGCACCATTGTCACCATTATCGATGAGCAAGTGTGCCTGAAGCGATGTTGCCAGCGCTAACGCCTGGACCTGCCGGGAGTGATGCCCTACCACAACAAACTTTATTTGTGCTGCCACCATGCATACTCCTTACCAGTTCCCTCGGTGCGGAAAACGGTGTGTACCAACGGGCCAGTAACGATGCGATCACCTAATGACTTAGCCACGATACCAAACGCTATCATGTCGCCTATCGCTGCGGCCGCCTTCTCCATCTTCCAGAACCGATAGCTCTCTATCCGATAGAACAAGCGGACAATGGCATGCGCAAAAGCCATGACGTCTTCACGCTGGCCACCCAACAATCCGGCATTCAACATCAAATCATTGCGATGCCTATCGAGGAAATCTTGATAGATGCGTTCTGGATGCTTCTGCTTAGCCCAGGTGTCTGCGTAGGTTTTCGGTTCGGAACCAACGTAAACCTTGCCTAATTCCATTTCACCCCACGGCTCTCTAAGCATCTCGACATCAGTGCCATCGGTACACCACACAAACCGGTATTCAGGGTGATCTCGCAAGTACCACCAGATATGCAGCCAGCGTCGGAAGTAAACATTCATATTCACTTCAGGAAATAGCACTAAAGAGGAATTGTCCGGCGCCACAGTCAGTTCATCAGCCAGAACGACAGCCCTACCACCTTTAACCGATACCGCCCATTTAGCCAGGTGGTCAGGTGACGCATGCATTTTCGTACCGCGCTGGGGGTCTAGCTGGCTGGTGAGAAGTGTTGTGATTACTGCGTTACGCTGCGGCCGGTATTCAACGTAACCGGTATATCCCTTATCGCGACGGTCGTTGTGGATCTTCACGTTACGTTCCACTAGTGCTAATCGGTCAGGTTTTGACACCGACCGTTCTACGGATTCATGCTCATCAAGAGAATGGATAAGTGACGCTGAACCAGCCACGTCAGCATAGGCCCACGTAGTTAACCCAGCGTTATGAATTCGAAGGGCTAGATCGCTATGCTCGTACATGCCACGACCATATACAGGATCAAACCCGCCAACCTTTTCTATAGCGCTACGGTGGTAATACAGCATCACACCACGTTGGCCGGTATAAGCAACGTGGTCATCATCCGAATAAAGCACTGCCAGATCTTGAAGCTTTCTCGGTCCAGCCAGATCGAGAAACTGATAAGCCAGATGCGGCTCCGGTGATTCGATGTATGGCAGATGCCAGCCGTCAGCAATAGGCCATGCGTCATCATCCCACAAGAACAGATGCTCGCAGCCAGCATCCATCAGGGCTTCAAGGCTGGCGTTCTTTGATGCAACAATCCCCTGCGATTTTTCATGCCTGATTAGCCTGATTCCTTCAGGCGCAATAGCTGCCGGCACCGAACCATCATCGACAACCACCACCAGCGCACCGGCTGGAAGATATTTCATGTGCTGTGAAACAGCACGAAACAATACCTCTGGCCGCTGATGGGTTGATATGGCTATGCCTATACGTGAAAAAGCCTGCTGGTTAGCAGGCTCATATGGGACACCGTCAATGATCACCTGCATGCTTAATCCGCCGATGATTTTTTGGGACCAAAGTAACGAGCAATGGTACTTCCTCGCTCATTCATCACATATAAAGCGTCCCCTTCCGCCAATTCAAACCGTTCAGAAATACCACCATTTGATTGAGGATGGTCAATGAGGACCGTATTTACTGCATGGCGAACCTCACGCGCTTCACAACTGCGCTCTCCGCCGTCGGCGTATTGATGTTTTACTGTCAACATAGTCTTCTTCTCCTGTCTTACTGGTATAAAAAAGCCACCAGCCCGTTGATACTGGTTGATGGCTTGGTTGTAGCATTGAATCAGCCACTCACTGAATGGCTGTTGCAATGCTTACTATGCCTGGGTATCGAACAAAGCCAGGGCCTCTTTGCTTTCCTGAATAGCCTTGACCGTCTTGGCGACAATCTCGCTCTCTGTATAAACGCGTGAAAACTGTTGCTGGAAGATGGCGTTCTTGAGTGCATCATCTCCAACGAACTCAATGGCCTTAGCTGCTGCGGCGGTGTCGTAATTGACCAATTCAAGCAAACGAAGCCGGATTGTTTGAGCTGGGGTGATCTCTACAGTGCCTGACATATAGATTTTCCTGTTCAAGGGGCATAAAAAAACCCGCCGTAGCGGGTCGTTATCGATGTTCTGTTACTTCTTGCCGTTGGCCTCGGCCATTTGCAGATAAACCGGAGCAGAGCCGGTGGGTAATCTTTTGCTAACCTCTCGGTAATGCGCCACACGCTCACGGAAGTATTCACGCAAATGCTCAGGCTGCTCTCGCTCCACCTGGTCAGCTATCACTGGCTGGTTCATGCGCTCTTTGTACGCTACGCCTGACGCGGCAAGGTCTACGTTAACCTTGTCCATTTCTTCTTTTGGCAGATTGCCTAGATTATATGACATGAAGCCCTCCTATTCGGGAGGATTATACATCATCACACAGCAGCCTCGGAAAGCTGCTCTGGAATAGGCAATATAAAACCTCTCGGAGGCGGTTATAAAAGTTGCTCTTTTATACGTCGATGCTGCTCTTCCAGACTTCTAATAGTTATACCAAGATCCTCTACTTTTCTTTTGGAATAGAGATCCGGGTGAATCCAGTATCCCGATTTTGCGTCACAAAATGAAGCTAGTTCACGGCTGTCAGTGTAGAACAATGTTCCTACCCTTTGCCATTCTCTTGCTAAACGGGTTTCCGTCTCTTGATTTCTTTGTTGACTAATTGAGTAGTCACGCAGATAAACTTTATTTTCAATAAGCAGTTCAGACAATGCATTTATTTTAGCCAAAGCATTTTCCCGCTCATCTTTACGTAGTGCTAAAAAACCTTGCACCACCCCTGCGATAAGCCCCTGAAGATATTCACCCATTATTCATAACCACGATTATCAATTCATTGCGGCATGTTAACATATGAAGTTAGAAGGGGGCAGGTTATAACCCTGGTATATCTGCCTTTCGGTAGTTGAGCCCTTTCCGTTTTATTTCAGCATGGTTAACTTCCATTGGTTAAGTGTTGCCACCTGACTGGCGCAGATTGATAAAGCCGCTTGCAGTGCCAACGTGTAGCTCACCGCATCGCCCCAAGTGTTACCCTGCAATTTCGGCTGCTCACGGGTAGTGAAAACTGATTCAGGGGGTATCAGGACGATTTGCTGTGGCGCCGGCAAAGTTTTGCTGCAGGAGCTCAACAACAGCGGCAGGCATAGGACTATTGCCACATTTATCGCTTTTAAGTGCATCGCGTAATTTCCTCTGATACGTTTCCCCCTGCTGGCGTAGTTGCTGCTCTCTTCTCTGCTGTTCTGCCGTTAACGCTCTGTTTTTCCGGTCTTGTTCTTGCAGCGTTGAGATCAGTCCTGACTGCTGCGTCAGTGTCTTTTTCTGCTCGGCAGACTGTTGCCGCACCAGTTCCAGCCGGTGAGACAACAAAGAGCTATAACCACCAAGGCAGATCGAAACCACCAGCATAATCAACAGGCCGCTGCCCGCTAATTTAGTCAACCAGCCACTCATAGCAAAACCTTGCGGGCGATATCGTAACGGGCCAGGCGATCAGACAATCCGTTTAAACCACCGTTAATGCGTTGGGTAACCCATTCGATATCGTTGGCATTGCGTCCACAGTCGCGGGACTTCCAGAACCAGCCAGCTGAACGCATCGCGTTAGCGTCGCTTTCTAACTGTTGGGGATTACCTACGAGATTAAGTTTCAATGCGGTACCGCATGCCCGGTAATTATCCTGACCGGTAATCTGAATCAGGCCACGTCCGCGATATTTCCACCCATCACCACGTGATTTGTTACCAAGGCGATCGGCGTATACCAGATTGGCGATAGCTTCTTGATTGGCCGGGTGCGCAGCCGTGCGGCCCAGCATATCCGACTGGTAAACCGTGATGCGCTTGCCAAACGTAGCCAGCAGCCCTTGCGGCGTGTAATTCAGGTTTTCCACCGTCCTAGTAAACCCGCCAGACTCATGGCCTACCTGCGCAATAAACATTGCCTGCGCCGCTGGTTTTGTAATGCCGAACTCAGCGAATGTAGCGATCAGGTGCGGATACCAACGCGCAGCTAATCCGGCACTTATACCAGCCGCCTTTTGAAAGTTGTTTTGTGTCATTGTGGCCTCAAGGAATACAACAGCTTCGCGATATTCCCCTTAACCCGGTACAGCGCGATGCAAATAATTAGGTTGATTGCGATAACACCCCAGTGGGTGTCCTGATACTGCTGGGCTATGAAGCGGAACGGGATCCACGAATAAACTGCGATGAGAAACCATGCCAGCCAGGCTACCCATGCCCGGTGCCGGTATCCCGTCTTTCTGAAGAATGCCAACCGGCAGACAATGGCCGAGCACAGCAGAACATTTAGAATCACCATCGGATCGCTTTGTGTCAGTCGAAACCACATCAGCGCTAATTCGTTAGTTACCATTCGAACCTCCTCGCCACTTGCTAAACAGTGACGTCGGATCCTCCATCTTCTCACTGATGAAGGTCAGCAATTTGACGGCCACCGCCGAGATGATCAGTGCGCCGAGCGGCTCTAATGGGGTGTCATTGTAATTCAGCCATCCCGCAAGCTTCGCCCCAGTGACGCTGGCACCCAGAACGCCGGTACCGAAAGAGACCACGAAAGAGAAAGCTTGCCGGATGCGCGGAATGTCTTTGGCCTGAGTTACGTAGAACATCGCGCCAATGAAGGCACCGAAGATAACCCCGTAATCAACGCCAGCCGCAGGAGCAGCGGCGGTGGCAACACCAAACGACACACCGGCGGCGGTGGTTAATGGATCGGACATCGTTACTCCTCATTGCTGTAATTGTCCTCTCCATACCGAGGGCATAAAAAGCCGCGGTCTATGCCACGGCTAATAGGGTTCAGCCACCAGCCGTAAACGAGTCGGCGATACGGGGTGTGCCAGGTGTGTGTCGGATGTTGGCTGGGGCTGAAATGAAAAAGCCCCGCTCAATGGCGAGGCTTAATGTAGAAGACCGCTGTATAGCTTACGCCAGGGACAGGGCCATGTTTGGTTGTGTTTTTCCTCTACCGTCGGCGCTTCTCTGTTTCGAATTTATCACTCAATTCTAATGAGTCAGGGAGGAGAGCCCATGCAATATAAAAACTGTGTGGATACATTTGTTCACATGGCCAGTCATAAATCCCGATGTAGAAATCATCGCCATCGCGATCAACTCGTATCTCTCCAATGTGCCATCCGTCACAAGGATTGATCACTATCACATCACGGCCATCTAAATCTTCTGTTGGCAACTCGCTGGCAGGACGGAATAGCAGCCCTTCATTGATATGCTGTGACATCCATCCTCCAGATACGAGAAAACCCCGCATGAGCGAGGTTTTTATTTTGGTGCCGATCATTACATTTGTGGCACGATATCAAATTAAGGCTAAATATGGCCTATTTAATTAACTTTTGCAATACCTTGCTGCGAAAATGTCGTTTTTTGTTGTGATCGTGATCTCGATAGAGAAACTAAACCCTCTCGGTCCAACCTCAGAAAGACACTGCGCATGCTTGACCAATAGCCGTTGTAGTTCTTTGACCAATTCGGTGCTGATACACCTACCAGCTCAGCCAGGTCTTGATTCTGGTATGGGACAAGCCCTTTCATTTCTGACCGTACATCCTGCGCTGCCAACCAGATTAAAGCCCTCAGCCTATCCATAGTTTTTGTGGCCACCTTCTGACCATCCAAGCTCTCTTTGAATTCTGACCAGCCCCACTGAGTGATTGTCACCTGGTGTTTGAAGTCCAGATCATGCGCATAGCACCAGGACAACCAACTACGTTGATGCCCAATCAGAGGGTATGCAGCGCGGCGCCATGAGGTTGCTGAAAATGTTTCCGGCTCTATCAGGGCTATCGATCCCGAACTTGGCCGCGTTTCTGTACCTGGTACCGGATTGCTATGAACAACTATTCTTGTGCCGTCTGGCTCTGTAATCGTGCGACGCTTTCGCTTCAAGCGCGTTGTGCTGACCTGTGTTGATTCAGTGAATGCCTGTAACTGCCCTTTAGTCTTGCCGCTTAAATCAGCAGTAGCCATCATGAAGCTCTCGCGAATGTACTGCAGATATTGCTGTGTCACGATCATGCTTTAATCTCCAGGCGTCTGGCCCGCATGCCAGCTCGCCTATACTCCACACTTATGAAATGGCACCGATCGATAATGAGTGGTCAATGAACCTGAACCACACCTCAATCTGAGTGCCGTGCTCTTCTTCCCAACGTGACATGTCACGATGCAAATCGTCGTGATGTTTCCGGCAAAGCGGAATGGTAAAGAAATCGTGTGCCTTGGTGGCCATTCCGCCTTGGCCGTGTCCGATGATGTGATGGGGGTCATCCGATGGGTTACCACAGCAAGCGCACGGCTGAGACTTAACCCAACGAGTAAACTTTTCGCTCGTCCATCGCTCGCGCTTTGGGATCTTGAATAATGCCTTTGGTGGTTCCGGATCTATTACCAGCACCTTCGCAGCCTTCTTGGCTATCTCCACTATTTGTTGGGTAGGTGACAAACTGGGGGTAATGTCAGCCTCTCTTCGGTGCCCGGTGGGAATGGTGCGCGGCTTAATGCGTAACGAGGCGGCAGCAACATCATCAGGAATCAGATCAATGACCTCATTCACCCACGCCCACCAGCACAGCTCAGGCAACGTCAGTTGATGGCTATCATCAAACATGAAGTGACTACAGGCTCGGTACACCACGAAATCAGCAATATTTTGCTCTGCTTTGGCTGATAGCTCATCCATCGTCTTATCGCGGTACATATGTGCATGGTGCCAGCACAAACGAATAGCACCGGTGCCATAGCGCATTGTTTCCATGTTCTTATCGTGATAATCGTCCTCGGCACATTGGCGCTGGCAGTCTGGCCGACGATCCAGCCAGCTCTCCAGGCTGTTAATGCCACCAGCAGCAGACAAAACACGCTCATGTTGAAAGAACGACAGGAAGCGCGGATCACTGGCAAGTTGCTGCTCAGCTGCTGGTAGTGCGCCGGATGGTAATTCCCGAAACTCTGCCGGTACCGTGGCCACCAGCACCCGATCACCGAACATCGGCAATAGCTCAGCATCAGGTTTCAGGATAACTTGCCCCAACTCACGGACAATGAAGCCTTTCATCAGTCCACGCATGGCACTACCTCGCTAATCCGTAGCTCAACCTTGCCGCCCTTGATTACAGCCCCCCACTTAGCATCGATGTGCTTAATCTGGCTGTCATCGAGCCACACGCCCGCCTGCGTCATCGCATCAAACAGAGCCTTGAAGAAGTTATCCAGATCCCGACGGGCTTTTGTTGGCGGGTAAAACACCACCGCTACAGATATATCCGCGCTAATTGGCTTTGGTCGGCGGCGCAATTGTTCCATAACCTGAGCGATAGCTTCTGTCTGGAATGCCCTACCACGTTCACTGACCAAAGTGCGACCACGGGATGATCCCTTGTTCGGCGAACGCCAGTAGCCGTTAACGCTTGGTGGGAATGGCAACGTTAAATTCATGCGGCCACCTCTGCTTTTCCCGGTACCAGAACCACGGACTGATCGCACTGATTACCCCAGGTATGCCAACCGTTGGTGTGATTTCGGGCGAACAACTCAATGCGTGGTACATCGCCAAGCAGATCAACTAACTTGTCGCGGAACACCTCAGGTTTAGCGCTGTGCTCCATCCTTGGGGCGCTGATGTGCTGGCAAATTGATGCGTCTAAGCGCGGTGGCAGTTTTCCCCTGACTGCAAACAGACAGTCTTCGCTGTTGGCTCGGGTCATGTGGCCCATACCTATAGCGCTATTCCCTTTCACACGATTGGTCTTGTGCCAAGTGAAGCCCTTCATAGTCATCAAACGGAACCCCCACGCATCAATAACCTTCAGTGCTTCAGTTGGCATCGTCGGTACCCACCACATCGCCAGCAAGCAGGAATCAGCAGCCAGATCCCAAACAGGTAAGCGGCAGATATCGGCAATCGTCATGGTCGGGTACTTGAAACCGGCACCGCGGCTACCATCTTTGCACTTGTCGTTGTACGTCCACGCCGGATCGGCGTATATCAGTGGGTATTTCATTTGAATCCCTCCGTCGCCTTTCTCACCAGATAGCGGATCCCGTAATAATCCCAGCCAAAATGCTGACGTTGCCAGTCGGTAAGCCATCCCTGCGAGATTGCGAACTTACGGGAGTCACTGCGTGCTTGCCAAGTACGACGAGCCTCACGCAACATCCACCAGCGATACACCCGGTGCGCCACGGCCAGTAAAGGCAAAACCTCAATGCCTGATACACACTTCATGCTGACTGCTCCTCTACAGCTACTAGACGGTAGAAATAAACCTGCTTGCCTGTGTCCGGATCCTTCACTATGCGTTTTTCCTTCACCAGCCCATGCAATTTCGCATCAACCTCACGAAGCCTGGCGCTGATTGCCGCCTGGGTATCTGCCACGAAAAACATCATGAAAACGGTTCTTTCCAAATCGCGTAACGTCATCCACTGAGCACCAGCAGCGGCCTGAATTACTCGGCCCATCTGGTTTTCTGGGTTGTCTTTCAGCATTCCTGCGAGCACTAACCGCCGAATGCCGCTGTTAACGCGTTCGCTTTCGAATACATCCACCGGGATCGATAACTTTTTCATACCTTGCCCCCTTTGCGGCTACGCATGCTGGCCCATGTGAATGGCACCCAAATCCCGCCATCGGTCTGGCGATCCATGATCCGCTCACCGACCATCTTCACCATTTCGTCGTAGGTTTTGTTGGTCAGCATGCCGGTTGGCTTCAACTGCAACTGGCGGCGGTCAACGATGTTGGTCAGTAAGTTGATCTCGTAATCGCTGCCCTTCTGCAGCCCAACTTCGTCCAACACCAACAGATCCAACCGACACAGGTCGCGTAGCAGATCGGATTCTTTCACTGGGCTATCTTTGCTGAACGTGGCGCGGTGGTTTTCATACAGCTCAGCTACCGTCATGACCATCGCGGAGTGACCGCGAGCAATCAGGTTCTTTGCCATTGCACTGGCCAGATGATTTTTCCCTGTACCGGTATTTCCTGAGAAGATGAAACCGCCATGTGTGTTGCCAAATGACGCCACATACCCCTTGGCTGCATCCAGTGCCGCCTGCTGTTCCTGGCATTCCACAACGTAATTGCTGAAAGAACACTTCTCGTGCAAAGGCTGGATGCCTGAACGACCAATAATCTTTTCCATTCGGGCTTGGCGGTTCCTATCCGTGATCTGCTGATTGGACTTTTGCGCCTCCTCCGCCTGAAACTGCTTCCACCCTTCGACGGTGGTAAAACGTGGCTGCACATGTGCCGGTTTGAGCGCCAGCAAGCGGGCCATCACATCAGTTGACGATGCCATCATGATCACCTCCAGTGTTTGGTAAGCCATTGCTGAAGCCCGGCGGTATTGCGCCAGTGGCTGGGGTTACTCGGTGGTTAGTGCTGGTCTGCCATTTCCCGTTGACGTAGGCCGGACGCCCTTTTTTTGCCCAGGCATTGCTGGACTGCTGGTAGCCAGGGAATTTGGAAGGACCGAACAGAGTCGAAGGCCGGAGGTAATCCGACATAGCCAGATCATTCCCCCACTTCGCAGTTAAGTAATCGACCGTCAAAACGAGCTGTTCAGGGGTAAAACCGTCATGCAGTCGTGCCCGGATATTCTCCAGAGAACTTTTCGAAGTCTGGTAGCGTGAGCCTGTTACGAGGTTTAGGTGTTTTAAAACGTCCTTGGCCTGGTCAGTGATCAACACTTCGGGGTCGGTCTGCGCAGCAGGCTGACAAGTAGTTTTTTTACCTGATGGATCTTGTTTTGAATTTACTGACGGATCCCCCCCAGATTCTGGCGGGTGAGAACTGCTTTTTTTCGTGTTTTCTGAACGGTCGGATTCTGAACGTTCAGATTCTGACATGTCAGATTTTGAATGGTCAGATTCTGACGTGTCAGAAACTGGACGGTGAGACTCGACGCTTAATGCCGCTGCCTTCAGCTTTGGCACATTCAGGGTGTAAATATTGCTGTCGTTGCGCTGCCCTCTACGGCGTTCCTTGCGTGTCAGCCATCCATCACTTTCTAATTCGCCGATCGCAGTCGTGACCGTACTACGGCCAGCACCTATCTCACGGGCGATTTTCTCAATCCCCGGATAGCAGATCCCCTCATCGTTTGAGAAGTCAGCCAGACGAAGCATTACAAGCAGCTTGGTACCCTTCACACCGTGCGCAGCGCAACCGTCCCATACATAGCTGGAGACTTTTACGCTCATGCAATAACCCTCGGTGCTGGCAGAGCCAAATACTTAAAGCGATCCACAACTTCCTGTAACGCGCTGTGGGTGACAGGCAACCAGCCGCCCGGTATTCTCATCACATAACGCAACGGCACCGGCGGTTTAGCGCAGCTTGCAGCTACACAACGAAATTGCCCACGCAAACGAGATTCTGTTAATCTGTTCATGCGTTAATTACTCCACACGTTTAGTTAATGCGCCCGACGCCACAGACCGCATATCTGTGGCGTCACCTTCTCCAAACAACATTTCTGTAACGACCATGATTTCCGCCACCAAACACTGAACACGATAACCTTTTGCTTTCATGCGCTTGCTTTCTTCGCGGTCCAATACGCCGTCAGAGGTTGACTCGTTATGGAAGCGTGCGAACTGGCCCAGAGACGCCAGCAGATCGTTAAATTTGTAAAGCAGCTCCTCATTGCCCATCTGCTCGATTTCCGGCAGCTTCACGAAAACTCCACCAGCGTGCTTGCACATCGCCTCAGTGATATCGCTACGGCCTGATATTGATTCCATTTCTACAGCCATACCCAAAGGCACAACCTGCCCTGACACCTGGCGCACGCGGTTACGTAGTGCGTTCTCTGTGCCGCCAACAGGATCCAACTGCTGCGCCATTGCGCTGTACTTACCTGGGAACTGAGTGATCAGCTTGTGTATCGCTTCGCTGATGTCGTCCTGGGTAGGAAAGTCTTTGTTGTCCACAAGGTTTCTCCGCTTCTGTGGTTTTGGTTATGCCGCCGGAGCGGTAGACTTTTTGTAAAACGAAGGGTCAAAGCTGAGGACCCCGTTTGTTCCTTGATGGAGTCTGTGAGCATCCTTTTCGGGTATTACGTCTTTCCATTGAGAAATTGCAGAATCACTCAACCCCAAAAAACGGGCCACCTCCTTCTGGGTAGTGAAATGTCTAACTACGTCTTTCTTAAGCATCAAACAGCCCTCCTTTTAAGTGTTCTTAAATTGTTAATCAGAAGGACTCTTAAGTCAATTGAATTTAAGATTGCTTAAATATGGAAACTACAACGATCGGTCAGCGCATACGCGCTCAAAGAAAAGCTCTGCGTCTTTCGCAGGAAAAGTTGGGGTCTCGCATCGGCGTTGCTGGCGGGGCAATTTCTCAATGGGAAGGGGACAAGACCAGGCCTATTGGGGAGAACTTAATGCGACTAGCTGCTGAGTTGCGTCTATCTCCAGATTTTATCTTAACTGGTAAGAATGCTAGTAATAACTTAGCCCCTTCCGAACTTGACTCCTCTAGCGCCCCAATAATCACGTACATCCAAGCAAAGGCATGGGGAAAAGATAGTAGCTATAGAGAATTAGACGGTGGTTTTAACTTCATTCAAACAAACATAGACTTATCTAGATCGGCTTTTGCCTTGAAGATTAAAGGTCGTGGTATGGAGCCAGAGTTTAATGAAGGGGACATTGTGTTCATAGATCCCTTGGTTACGCCACTTCCTGGTAATTTCGTTCTAGCCGAAATAGAAGATAACGAAGTTCTTTTCTTAAAATATCGCCCAAGAGGCAAAGATGTTAATGGAGAGGTTTTCGAACTATCCCCACTTAACGATGATTACGCCAAGTACAGGTCTGACACCTCAAGAATTCGTATCATTGGTGTAATGGTCGAGCACCGCAGATACAGAACCACATCATAAAGTCATAAAATTAAACCGCTGTGAGCGGTTTTTTTTGTTTTCGCAAATCATCCAGTCTCCCATCATCTTTAAATTTAAGTTTACTTCAAAAAATACCTTGCAGATAATCTTAAGATGTCTTAAATTTATCCCATCAACAGCGAACAGGCAGGACGCCCACGAAGTAGCCGCCCGAGGCACACGAAGATCGGGATGATTCGCTTACCAGGTTCACAGCAGAGGGTTACACGATGGCACACGTAAACACAGCAAAGCAGATCGAACAATTCAAAAAGATAGCGCCGGCTATCGTGGAAAACGTAAAAGCACGTGTAACCAGCGAAATGGAATCCGATGAAATCATGCACGCCATTCACGAAGAAATCCTGAGCTTCTTCATGAAGCAACAACAGATGGCGGTTGAATACGTGACTTTCAACGAAGACCAACACGCCAACTTTGCTTCGCTAATGTACACCCTGCTTGAACCATTGGTTGGTGCATTTAAAGGGACGGTAAATCCCAAATACGCTGCATATGTGGCCACCACAGGGAAAACTGGAGCACTTAATTTCATGGTGAACGCATAACTAACAACCGCGCCCTACGGGGCGCACTGAGGCAATCATGAGCGCAAAAGGTTGGAAGGCTTTGGTCTATAGCGTTGTGGCTTGTATCCCGTTCTGGTTGGTTGTTGGTTTTTGTGTAGTTGTAGTAGTCGCCGGGTAACCGGCGCACATCGGCATGCTCACTCGCCCTTTCCTTCAGTTCTGGGAGTGGTGGAGAATCCTGAAGCTCATGAGTGAGCAGCCCGATGTGGTATCCGGTGATAGACGGGCTCCCTCTCCGTCTGTGGGTTCGACTCCTTCACCACACCAAATGCGCCGCGTCGGCGGCACTGCAGCGAAAGCAAGCGCAGATATCCGACGGTAATGCGATTTGCTGTGTGTAGTGAAGCCTTTGCGGCTGTTCCATGGGTTGGTGTCAGCCGCATTTTTTTTACATATCAGGTGGCGTACTGTTTCGGGTTCCCCTTATCCCTTTACACAGTATAAAGCCCCGGCGCGGTGCGCCACCTGATGTGTGAGTAATTAACCGGGAGCCAGCGCTATGCGGGTGTCTGGCCTCCATTCTTAAAACCCGATTTTCTATCTGCGAAAAGTTGCCAATTCTGGCAGGGCTTCGCTTTGCCGAAAATCAGTGTTGGGGAATTAACGTATGAGTTGGATAACCACTTTTACCGGGCGTCATTTCAACTATGCCGCGCCAACCGCAGAGAGTATCTGCATTGAAGATATCGCCCAGGCGCTGTCCCATGAATGCCGCTTTGCCGGTCACCTGCCTAATTTTTACAGCGTGGCCCAGCATTCAGTGCTGTGCAGTCAAATCGTAGCGCCTGAGTTCGCTCTGGAAGCGCTGATGCACGATGCCACTGAAGCCTATTGCAAAGATATCCCTGCCCCACTTAAGCGCCTGCTGCCAGATTATCAGCGGATCGAGGACCAGTTAGACGCGGCGATCCGCCAACGCTTTGGCCTGCCACTGCAGATGGATATCGCAGTTAAGTATGCCGACCTGGTGATGCTGGCTACCGAGCGCCGTGATCTGGATATCGATGATGGTGAAGCATGGCCAATGCTGGAAGGAATATTCCCGGCTGACATCGTGATCAACCCAGCAATGCCAGTGCAGGCGCGGGCAATGTTTATCGCTCGCTTTAATGAGTTAGCCACTCAGGGAGTGCTGTGATGATTAACACTATCACGATCGATACTGAAACCATGGACGTGGTGCCGTCGGCGGTGCTCCTATCAATCGGCGCGTTTGCTTTCGACATTGACGACGTTCGTCAGACCCAGCAAAGCATCATCAAAGTGGCGCGCGATGGAGAACTGGCGGACTTCTCTGAAAATGCCTTCTACTGCCTGGCTGATACCTTCGATCAGTTGATGAAAGGTCGCACCGTCAGCACAGAAACCCAGGGCTTCTGGCGTAAGCAAGGCGAAGAGGCTCATGAGGCTTTAATCGGTGACCGTGAACCTCTGCGCCAATGTCTCGAGCTGCTGTCCTACTGGATTAAGGATCACCCTGACGCGCGGATCTTCTTCCGTGGTACCGACTTTGACGGATCGATCCTCGAAAATGCCTACCGCATGTATGAGATCGAATGCCCGTGGCACTGGGGCGGGAAGCGCGATGTTCGAACTTATATCGATGCTATGACCAAAGGCACCAAAGGTTACCTGCCTAAAACCCACCAGCCATGCTTCGCGTTGGTTAAACATAACTCCCTGCATGACGCCATGAACGATGCAGAGCAGATGGCCATTGCCTATCAACTGAATAGCCAGCAGGTAGGTGCAGCATGACTGAAGTATTGACCTACGAAGCCATGAAGACAAAGTGCGATGCGCTGCTGATGGAGAATGTAGCGCGAGGTGAAATCATCGAACGCCTGATCGGTATCTTCGGAGCATCCGGCTATCACGCCGTGCAGAATTCTATCGACCCATGCAGCGCTCTGATGTACGACGCCATGCAAGCGTTGAAGGGTTCAGGAACCTCCGCCGCCCTTACCGCTGTCGAAGCGCGGGGAGTTGAGACACTCATCGAGCGTAAGCTGAAGCAACTTGCCAACATGCACCCCGACACTCACGCATTTGGCGCTACAGCCATGTCTCTGCGTGCCCAGATTAATGAGCTGCAAGCATTCGCCATCAAGCTGCGGGAGGGTAAATAACATGGCCTGTAATTGCTTTGAAAAAACAGCCGCGCTGTTCAAGCAGCGTATTTCAGAGAAGGTCGGTGATGCGCTTGGCGAAATTGAAGATGCTGGGTTCGAGAACTCACTCTACAACTTCAGCGGCGGCGATCATTCCCCGGTGGCGATGAATTTTAAATTCCGCTACTACCGCAAGCGCAAGGGCGGCGGACTCGCTACCAACCAGACCAAAGCAGATCACCTTTGCATGATGAGTTACTGCCCTCTCTGTGGGACGAAATTCGAAGGCGACGAAAAGCTGCTGGAGGCCAAATGAAAATCACCGAAACCAAAGTTCAGAGCCTCGAAATCACAGAAGTCGAACGCCTCGACCCTATCCGCGTTATGGCTGAGAACTACGAGCCAGGACAAGGCCGCATCACTATAACCTGCTATGGCAAAGCGTGGACTTCGGCTTGGTTTGCGATGGATGGCGACACCGTACAGGCGTTTTTCATTCGCGTGTCGAATGACTATTTGATCGACAATTTCGCCCCACAGCTAAACAGCGAAGTTGATGACGACAACGAAGCGAACCTTGAGTTTGTGAAGGCGGAAATCTGCAAGCTGCGTCGTGATGACGAGCTATCGCGTGCTGACGCTCGCAAGCTATGGGGGGAATGCGAATACGCCGACGACGTAAAGGAATATGTCTGTTCTATGGGTATATCGACGGCCCCCAAAGGATTGTTTGGTGATGACCCTTGGTATGCACGCTGGCCTACCGTCCCTAACCACGAATACCAATACCTGGAACGCATTCTGGATGCGGTACGTGAAGCACTGAAGCAAGTGGAGGTGAACCGTGACTGAGAAAAAATATTGCTATCGCTATGTAGACGGCAACGACAGCCAGGGCCGCCCGATCGTCATGCTGTGGGAGCGAGTTATTCTGCGCGAAACCGAAAAGACCTTCTGGCACGTTCACGATATGCCGCTCATGTCACTTGAGAACATGCGCAAGTATCACTCCAGACCAAGCAATAAGCAGATTAAGCGCTGCCTGAAAAATGCAGCACGCTCTGGTTACCACATGACTAAAGAGCAAGCCATGCAGGCGTTTATTTATCGTAAAGCATTCCAACTTAACCGTATCCGCCTAACCGCTGAGACGGTAGAGCTTTGCCTCAACGGGCTGCAAGAAGCTGGGCACGTGAAAATTAATCGTCTGGATGATGGCCTGCAAGTAAACAAATCCGGCGCGGTTATCAGCGTTCCAAATGGTGAATTCCTCGCATCTAATCATCCCGGCCCTGTCGCATCAACTTTTAGCTGGGGTGAATACTGATGGACAATAAGCTGAGCGAACTGAGCAGCCAGTTACCAGCCGCGAGGGATTTTATCGGTTCTCATCACCATGCGCATGGCTGCTTCATATCTGGCCCTTTCCTCTTGGTTTGCGCCAGCCTTGGATGCGCGGATGAATTCTTCCATTAGATGACGAGCAAGCATGTCACGGTCGATTTCACCATTGCCCTCGTGAATTAATTGGTCAACAGCTTTGCCAATTATTTCATATGTGGAAATCACTTGGCACCTCTGGGGTTTTTGACTAACGATTTGGAGAATTTACAGTGAACAATAAGCAATTACAAAACATTAGCAAGCCGATGTGTACCGATGAGCGCCCTTGCATAAACTGTTTTTCAGGAAACGGGCCTTGCACTGTTGAAAATGCCACTACTGCTGACATGAAAGAGCCAGTTGCATACAGCTGGGTAGGCTTCCCTAACCGAAAGCAACTTACCCGCGCCGAGCCTGAGAGCTGGAAAAATCCGCGCGACCTATCACCTCTCTACTCGCAAGAGTACGTATCCGCCCTGCTGGCAGAGCTGAAATCTTCACAGGCAATTGCCAATGAGTACCAGCAACTGATGTACCACATGGACGCCGTTGGCTACTTCTACGAGTTTCAGCGCGACAAGGTCATGGAGCAGAGCAATGGATAAATTCAACGAAATTAATAACGCATTCGAAAATCACATCAAAAACGCAGGTCTCAACGATGATTCTGTCGTCACAATTCGAGAGTGCCGCGCCGCACTGGCGCACGTGATTGAGCAGCAACCAGCATTCAGCTGCGTTGACGGAGTTAAGGAGTTTGCAGCGGAAATGCTCGCACGTGCTGACGATAGCCAAAACTCGCTACCTGATGATGTGCGTGCCGGGATGCGGACTGCTGCTGCGTTCGCCAATCTGTTTATTGATTTGAGTGAGGCACCGCATGGATAAATTCAGCGACCTGAAAGCGGCCGCAATGGCCGCAACGCAGGGTGACTGGCGCTAATCGCGTTCTGGGTTCAACTCAATAGTACAAGCCTCGGTTACATTGCCGAGGGGTGGCAATTCTAGCGTCGTCCTATGCAAGCTTTTCCGCTCTGAATGGCGGGGAGAGTTGAACACAGCGCATGATGCTGCATTCATCGCCGCGGCTAACCCTGCTGTCGTTCTCGATTTGCTGGCAGAGCTGGGAGCGAAGGATAAGCGCATCGCCGAGCTGGAAGCCAAGCTGGCTACTCCGGTGCGGTTGCCTGAAGGCCTGGCGCAAAAAATCAAAGTGACTGGTTACTATGAGGCGCTAAACGAGATGATGGATTGCGTACGCGCTGCTGGCTTCCTCTTCACCGCAGAGGGGGATGAGTAGCCATGGAATTTTCTGAACAAGTTGCAATTGCTGCCATCAAGGCCGCAAGCGATATCACGGTAGCGAAGATTAACGCTAAAGGTCACAAGTTTGATGCCTATACAGGTCCGATGAACTGGTTCAAGAAATCCCTTGCTGAGGTCATTGAAGCGATGGAAAAAGAAATGAAGGTGAAGCCATGACACATACACTAACGACTAATCGCCAGCAGTTTGATCAATGGTGGCATGAAGAGTATTGCCACTTAGAAGGTTCTAGTGAAGCCGCATTCGTAAAGCACGTGGCATGGGAAGCAATGCAGAAGGCCCGCGAACTCCTAGCTAACCGGGAGGTGCAGTCGTTGTATCAGTTCATCTACAACAATCCCTATGAAGAGGGTTATACGGAATGGGTAGATTGCAATAAAGAATACTTCAATGGCGTACCTAAAGATTGCCGAAGAATTCTCTACGCGTCCCCGCCAGCGCCAGCAGTGCCGGATGAATCAGACCCTCGCGATGCGTTTGAATCTGCGTTCCCGATGCCAAAATATGTAGTTCGTTGCGGCACCGGATATGCCGTTACGGCTTATTCTGCTTGGGGGGCTCATGATTTCAAGGAAAGATGGGAAGGCTGGAACGCCTGCCGCGCCGCAATGCTGGCTCAACCTGTAGGTAGCGGTTTCAAGTTGGTGCCGGTTGAGCCTACGTGCAGTATGTGCAGCGCAGGTAGTGAAGCCATCAGGTCCGTGGAATACCAAAGCGACGTAGCACCCACTGTGTACAAAGCAATGCTGGCAGCAGCACCGGAGGGCAGCAATGGCTAAGACGGATGCTGAACGTAAAGCTGCACAACGTGAGCGCCAGCGCAAAGCGGGAGTTGTTCCTTTTGAGCTTAAGCTTGATCAGCAGGAAATAAAAATGTTGCGGGAAAACTGTGCTGCCCGTCGGCCACAACGTGATCCGTATGATATAGACGAGTACATCACAATGCTGATCAGGAAGGATAACGCCGAATTAAAAAAGCAGTTGGCGGCACGTGATAACCGGTGCTGCGGTAAGTGCAAGGACAAGCTACCAGGAGATCCAGATGGCTGTTACTTCCTCGGTGATTCTGAGTGCTGGCAAACCTACGGATGGCACGAAACTAAATTAACAGTGTGACATGTCACGATTGAATTAATGCCCGTATGCGGCGGGCTTAACGTGTGGAGATAATCATGAATACAATGTTTTTGTTGATGGCTGAATATGAAAAGTCCAATATTCCCCTATCAGAAATTGCAGAACGTTACCTCGGCCTAAAACCTGCAACCGCTGAACAGAAAGCTGCAGAGGGAAGGCTACCCATTGCGACGTTTCGTGTTGGTAATACTCAGAAAGCACCGCGTTTAGTGCATATCGAAGACCTGGCCGCGCTAATTGATCTACGCCGGAAAGAAGCAAAAGAAGAGCTGGAACGCTGCAGATAAGCTGTGTGGGGTTCGCCCCACCAGCACCCCTATAGCACCCCGCAAACACGTAATACATTGATTTATAAGCACCACAAATAAGATGTACCATCGGTTTAATTTTGTTGCTAACGATAATGAGATCCCTATGAGCTACCGCGTCATTGCCCTCGATCTGGATGGCACCTTGCTGGACACCCAAAAACGCATCTTACCGCAGTCACTGGCGGCCCTGGCTGAAGCACGTGCCGCCGGCGTCAAAGTGGTGGTGGTCACCGGTCGTCATCATGTGGCGATCCATCCGTTCTATCAGGCACTGGAGATAGACACCCCAGCAATCTGTTGCAACGGCACCTATTTGTATGACTTCCAGCAGAAAAAAGTGCTGGCTGCCGATCCACTGGAAAAAGATCAGGCTCGGTTGGTACTGCAGATGCTAAAACAAAGCGATATCCATGGTCTGATGTACGTTGACGATGCCATGCTATATCAGGATACGAGTGGCCACGTCACCCGTTCATTAGCCTGGGCGGAAACCCTGCCACCGGCGCAACGCCCAACACTGCTGCAGGTCAACAGCCTGGCTCAAGCAGCCGATGAAGCGCAGTCCATCTGGAAGTTCGCCACCTCGCATGCCGATATTCCTGCGCTGCGCAACTTCGCTGAAACAGTGGAAAAAGAACTGGGGTTGGCGTGCGAATGGTCGTGGCACGATCAGGTCGATATCGCTAAAGGCGGTAACAGCAAGGGGAAACGCCTGCAGCAGTGGGTCGAGTCACAGGGCCTGAGCATGGATCAGGTGGTGGCCTTTGGGGATAACTACAACGATCTCAGTATGCTGGAAGCGGTCGGATTGGGTGTGGCAATGGGCAATGCCGATGATGCCATCAAACAACGTGCCGATTTGGTGATCGCCGATCACTTGCAACCCGGCATCGCCGAGGTGATCCGCACGCGTGTGCTGGGCCAGTAATGATGCCATGCCCTCTCCAAAATAGATGAGAGGGCATTTTCAACGAGCTTCCCGGCTGATAGACACGCTTTTAACCTGTGCATACAGCCACTGTCCCGGCCGGATCGCCAATTCGTCTCGCGCCCATGGCGTAATCCGCGCCCACAGTACGCTTTCCCCTACCGCCAGTTTCACCTCTACCTGCCCATCGACCTCCAGGCACTCGGTCACCTTGGCGGGCAGAACGTTGCGAATACTGCTGTTGACCGGCGGTTGTAACACCAAAGAGACATCGGCGGCATTGATTCGTATACGCAGTTGAGCCCCCAATGCGGCGTCAACACCGCTGACCCACAGGCGTTGGTCACCCAGTGCCAGCGCAGTCATCGCATAGCGCGCATGGTGTTCGATCACACTGACACGCAACACGCTGCTCTGATCTTCACGCTGTAACCACGGACGCAATGCACTGCTGGCCCACACCTCTTCCAGCCCACCGAATGCCCGTACCTGGCCGTTATCCAGCACCATCACCTGCTCCGCTAACTGCAGAATTTCATCCATGCTGTGGCTAACGTAGAGGATTGGGATATTGACGTCCTGTGCCAGTCGCTCCAGGTAGGGTAGCAACTCACGTTTACGCGGCAGATCCAGTGATGCCAAGGGTTCATCCATCAACAGCAGCTCGGGGGCAGTCAGCAAAGCGCGACCAATCGCCACTCGCTGTTTCTCTCCCCCTGACAACGTCAACGGAAGACGATTGAGCAGCGAGCCGATCCCCAAAAGCTCAACAATGCTGTCGAACTGCTTGCGCATGCCAGCTGCCATGCCGTATTGCAGGTTGCCGCGCACCCGGTAATGCGGGAACAGCCGCGCATCCTGAAACACATAGCCAATACGGCGTTTTTCCGGCGGCAGACAAAGCCCCTGATCGGTATCCACCAGCGTACGGCCATTGAGCACAATGCGCCCCTGTTGCAGAGGTGTCAGACCGCCGACGGCGTTGATTAATGAGGTTTTACCTGCGCCAGACAGACCAAAGATGGCGGTGATGCCCTGGGCGGGCAGATCGGCGCGGACGTTAAGATTCAGATCGCCAAGCCGTTGGGAAAAATCCAGTTCCAGCATTTACACGCCCATCCGTTTGCGACCCCAGCGGGCCAGCCACTCGGAAACCATCAGTGAAACCAGTGACAACACAATGGCAATCACACACAAGCGCGCAGCGGCGGCTTCTGCCCCCGGCGTTTCTATCAGGGTATACATCGCCAGCGGGATGGTGCGCGTTTCACCGGGAATATTGGAAACAAAGGTAATGGTGGCGCCGAACTCGCCCAATGAGCGGGCAAAAGCCAGCACCACGCCAACAATGACGCCGGGTAACGATAATGGCAACGTGATGGTGAAAAACACCCGCCATGGGTTAGCGCCAAGCGTACGGGCAGCATGCTCTAAACGGGTATCCACCGCTTCCAGCGCCAACCGAATGGCACGCACCATCAGCGGGAATGCCACCACCGCAGAAGCCAAGGCAGCGCCGCGCCAACTGAAGCTGAAACTGAAACCGAACCAGTCATACAGCCATTCGCCAATAACGCCGCGCCGCCCCATGGCGATCAGCAATAAATAGCCGACCACCACGGGCGGCAGCACCAACGGCAGGTGAATAATACTGTCCAACAGTGACTTGCCGGGGAAGCGGCAGCGAACCAACACCCAGGCCATCAAAATGCCAAAGGGCAAGCTGCACACCACCGCCAGGGCGGACACTTTCAGGCTCAGCTCTACCGCCTGCCATTCGTACTCACTCAACATCATTTACGCGGGGAGAATCCATAATGTTTGAAAATAGCAGCCGCTTCTGGGCCCTTCAGGTAGCTGTAGAACGCACTAACGGCCGGTGTTTGATGACCTTTAACGATCGCCATCGGGTATTCAACCGGTTTATGGCTGTCTTCTGGGAAGATGGCCACAACGCTGACTTTATCACTGGCTACCGCGTCTGAACCATAAACAATGCCCAACGGCGCTTCGCCGCGCTCCACTAACGCCATAGCGCTACGTACATTGTTGGCCCGTGCCAGCTTAGGTTCCAGTGCGGTCCAGGCACCGAGGTTTTGCAGTGCTTCCTTGGCATAGATACCGGCCGGTACGTGGTCCGGATCGCCCACCGACAGACGGCCCCCATTGAGCAGTTTTGTCCAATCGGTTTGTTTATCAAGCGTAATTTTAGCCTGTTTGGCATCTTTAGCGGCGATCAGCACCAGTTCGTTACCCAACAGGGTATAACGCGTGTCTTTAACCATCTGCTGTTTGTCGATGGCATAGTCCATCCACTGCTGGTCGGCAGAGATAAATAAATCAGCGGGAGCGCCCTGCTCAATCTGACGTGCCAGCGTGGAGGACGAGGCGAATGAAGACACCACCTGGACATCCTTGCCTTTCTGATACTGGGTTGCGATGTCCTGCAGCGCGTTAGTCAGCGATGCTGCTGCAAAAACGGTAATTTTATCTGCCGCAGACGCCTGCATGACCATACCGGATGCCAATACGATACCGCCGACCCACTTAGTCCATTGCTGTTTCATTGTTTTCTCCGCAAGTTAACGTGCATTATCACTCTTCGTTATATAAAAAATAATATAACGTCGCGCAGAAGCTTGTCATGCGGTTTATCGGCAGAGTGGGACATAACTTGAGAAACACCCGCCGAACGGCGCCGACGGGTATAAGGAAGGGGTGGTACTAGGTACGATTCTCTTTAGAATGGCCCACTTTGGAGAAAATGTTGAACACCTCACCCAAACCGTAGATCAACCCGAGAATGATAGCCATCACAATAGGTACCATCACGACGGCGAACAGCAAACTTTCCAATAATTCCAACATGGTAGCCTCACTTAACTGCCCATTGAGCGGTAATGAACACCGCCACGTAATCTCTACTTTAAACCAAAATACAGACTAAAACGTGCTTATTTTAAAGGCTGCACGACATTTGTAACCGGCCAAACGTGCCATTTGTGCAGCGATGCGTCATACCGACTGCCGATAGACGTTATTGAGCAGGATAATAGATCAACGGTGCGGCATAATCGCTAACCGATGCCACGCGGGCATTAACAGCATACACGTCGCGAATCGTCTCAGGCGTTAGCACCTGCTGCGGTGGGCCAAAGGCATGCAAACGCCTCTCTTTCAACAGCATCAGTCGGTCGCAGTAATTGGCCGCCAAATTCAGATCGTGCAGCGATACCACCACGCTGATGCCCAAACGTCGCAGTAAAGCCATAAACTGTTGCTGGTGGGCAATATCAAGGTGATTAGCGGGTTCATCCAGCAGCAGCCATGGCGTTTGCTGTGCCAATGCGCGCGCCAGATGGACGCGCTGCTGCTCGCCGCCCGACAACTGATGCCATTCTCGCTCAGCAAGCGATGATATTCCCACCTGCTCCATTGCCTGTCCGGCAATGCGGTAATCTTCTGCGCTAAATCCCGCCCAACGGCTGGCGTACACCAAGCGTCCAAGCAACACCACGTCCTTTACCGGTATGGCAAAGGCGCTGGGTCCAGACTGCTCGAGGAACGTCATCCGTTTAGCCCGCTCGTGCCCCTTCAACGTGGCAATATCCGTCTCGTGCAGATAAATCCGCCCACGACTGGGCGGGATCAACCCTGCCAACAGTTTGAGTAGCGTGGATTTTCCGCTACCGTTAACGCCCAACACGCCGGTAACCTCGCCGGGACGCGCCTGAAAACTGAGGTCGTCCAGCACCACATTTTCCGGCGTTGACCACCCCACATGTTCAACACGCAACCCGGATACAGCGTTTTCAGCCCTCATGCGTTTATTTTCCGATAGAGCAATGCCAGAAACACCGGGACGCCCAACAACGCAGTCAGTACTCCAACCGGTAATTCACGGGGTGCGAACAGGGTTCTGGCCAGCGTATCTGCTGCAACGGCAAACAGCGCACCGCACAATGCGCTGGCGGGTAGCAACAGCCGGTGGCGCGGTCCAACCAGGAGCCTGGCGACATGGGGCACCGTCAGGCCGATGAACCCCACCGCACCGCTGAACGCGACAATCACGGCGGTCAGTGCCATGGTAATGACATACAGCAGCAGCTTCAGTGGCACCACCGCCACCCCCAAAGAGGCCGCGGTCAGGCCTCCGAAAGCCAGTGCGTCCAGCTCCCCTGCCTTCATCCAGCAAATCAATAATGCCACGACCAGCAGCAACGCAATCAGAGCCACCTGCGGCCAACGAGCGTCACTAAAAGATCCCAGCAGCCAAAACATCACGCCGCGAGTGGTATTGGCGTCCGCTTGCCACAGGGTAATCAGCGAGGTCAGGGCAGAAAGCAGCTGCGTAACCGCAACGCCGGCCAGAATAAATAATGATGACTCCGCATGCAGAGCGCGCCCACCGAGCAGTAAAACCAGCGCAAACGCGCCGGCAGCACCGATAAATGCCCCGCCAGATACCGACAGCAAACCACCACCCACGCCAAAAACCAGCACCAGAACTGCGCCCACACCTGCACCGGAAGAGATCCCCAATACCCAGGGATCGGCCAGTGGGTTGCGCGTCAGCGACTGCAGGAGCGTACCGGCCAGCGCCAATCCGGCCCCCGCTACCGCAGCCAGCAAGGCTCTTGGCATTCTCAGCGACCAGATTATCCGTTGATAGACATCCGTGTTTCCGCAGGCATCAGCAGCTCCGGGGGCAAATAAAATATGCCACGCATCCTGCAGCGATATCGGGGCCGGTCCATACAAAGACGCACCCAGTAAAAACAGCGGTAACGTCAGGGTGAGCATTAACAGCCAGCAGCCCCCAGAGCCCCCCGGCAAGCGAGTGAAACGACGACGTACGGACCCATCCATGTTATTTCCAGCCTGCAATCACGTAGTCATCCAGCCATTGCCAGACCGACCCTGCCTCTTTAAAACCCGCCTGTATCAAACTGGCGACGTGAAAGTCCAATGCTACCGCAGGGGGCACTGGACGCCCGGCGAACAGGCTCTCCCTCTGTTGCTGGTATTGTGCCAATTCAGGCAGTTGCTGCACCTTGGCAAACCACTGGTCCCAGTCCTCAACCCCCTCTTGCCACGCCCGCTGTTGTGTCTGGTCATCGTGCTGTTCGGCGAGCGTTTTAATGCGTGGGTGCCGGTGATCAAAACGCTGGTGATCCGCATTCAAAAACACGCCACCGTCGGGCAATAGTTCGACAATGTTACGATACAAAACCCCCAATTGTTCCGGCATTAGCCAGTACAGTGCGGTACTGGAAACCGCCGCTTGCGGTGCGGAGCCACCTAGAGATGCAAAACAGTCAGGATCGGCGAGATCGGCCTGAAGGATACGGACCCGATCGCCGTATTCCGCTAAGGCGCCACGGGCAATTGCCAGCAATAATGGATCCAAATCCATTGCCGTCACCTTGGCTCTCGGGAAGCGTTGAAGGATGCGCAAGCTGAGTGAACCTGGCCCACAGGCCAGATCCAGCACATGAAAATCCTGGCCTACCGAGAGTTCCAGTACATCCAACTGTGCACTGAAACGCGCTTCCCGCTCGGCGATGTAGGCACCTTGTTGTTGATCCCATGAGGCCAGCAGTGAAGAGAATGAAAGGGAGGACATATCAGGGTTCCTTGTTGGGAATGGGCAATGGTGAGACCTGTTGCTGCAGGCCCTTGATTAAACGGTGCAAAGCCGGAACCGTACGGACCGAAGGATCCAGGTCATAACCGGGCAAAATGACGTAGCGTTTTTGTCGCACGGCACGCAAAGTTGCCGTTAACGGGTGATGTTCTAAAAAATAGATTTTGTCTTTGGCGCTGTCGCCAAGGCCACCGCGGGGCAAATCGCCAAGTACAATCACATCAGGATCGCGGGCAGCGATGGTCTCCCATGAGACGGTAGGCCAAAGTGCAGCCAGATCGGCAAACAGATTTTCGCTGCCGACTTCCCGGGTAAGCAGCGCCGGAGCTCCGCAGCACCCTGCCACATATGGTGTTTGAGTACCGGCATACCACCAAAGCAGCCGCTGACGAGGAAGTGACGCCGCCTGTTGCCTGAGTTCCCGCAACCGATCTTGCTGATGCTGGATTAAGGTTTCGGCGTCGCGAGTGACGTTAAAAATGCGGGCAATCTCTCTCAATTCGGCGAAAATACCGTCAAAGCTCGCTGTTGAAGTTGTCGCGCTTTGTTGCCCCCCGCAGACATTGGGCGAGAGATACGTCGCTATCCCCCACTCTGTCAGCCGTTCGCGATTCGGGGTTTCCGGGCTGTTAAGCCAGTAGTAGCTGGCCGAGTAGACAAAATCCGGGTTCAATAACAACAAGGACTCCGCCGCAGGTGGCGCGGTGGCCGACAGCTTACTCAGTGCCTTATTCCATCCTGCGGGCGCCGGAGAGGGCACAGTATCCTGCGCGTAGTCATAGCCAATAATGCCAACAACGTGCGCCACGACTCCCAGAGCCAGCATATTTTCCAGCGCAGGGTTCGCGTACACCAACACGCGTTCAGGCACCGAAGGGTAACGGTATTGTTGGCCACAGTTGCTTAGCGTCACAGGCGTAGCCTGTGCCAGCGTGCTCATCACCAGCCCAAGTGCACACAGCAGGCGGATTATCAATGGCATGGCGCTATCAGAACCTCACCGAAATAAAGCTTTCATACGTACGCGACGGCGCAATCAGCACCTGCTCCGGGTAGGTGCGCTGGTAGGCGTACAGTTGGTTGGTCGCATTTCTGATACGAACACCCAGGTTAACGATTGGGGTTAATTGATAGTCTGCTGCCAGATCGAGCGTGGTGTAGGCCGGCATTTTGCGCTGGTTGGCATCGTCGTTATAGCTGCTGCCTACGTAGCGCAGCGATGACGTAAGCCCTAATGACTCCGTCGGTTTGTAACGCGCAGTGAGGTTGGCGGTCCAGTCAGGAATGTAAGCCGGACGATTGCCGTTATAGCTGCGCAACGGGCTACCGCCACGGTATTCATCGTAACGAGCGTGGGTATAGGCCGCATTGGCAGCCAGTTCCCATTGCCAACTTGGCCGCAGCATCACGCTTAACTCAACGCCGCGCGAGGTCTGACGCCCGACAGCATTCAACGTATCCGGTTGTTGTGCGTTAGGCACAAACAAGTTGTCCTTGCGCAGCTCGTATAACGCCAGCGTGGCTTCCCCCTTGTTCGCCCAAAACTGGCCCTTGGCACCCATTTCCCACTGGCGCGCTCGAGTTAACGGCAAACCGGTTTGTGCCGGGCTTAAAAAGAACAGATCGTTGCCAGGTTCCTGACCCGTGGTGTAGTTAGCGTAGACATTAAGGTTGTCGGTTAGCGCATAGCTGGGCCCCAGACTCCAGACGCTAAACGCGTAGGTGTGCTCATGGCTTTCTTCTTGTGGGTTTTGGAAATGCCAATCCATCAGCATGTGGTTGTAACGCAGCTGCCCCAGCAAGGTTAAGCGCTCAGTCAGGCTGAAATGATCTTCCAGGAATCCCGCGTACTGGTTTTGCGTGACGTGACGAACAGGAGAACGCTGAAGATCCGTTCCCTGCGAGAAGTCCTCTCTGACCGGCGTTAGCAGCGAAACGTCCTCAGAACCGGGAAACCCGTTGGAGTAGTACTGGAAGCGCCTTTTGCTTACATCAACACCGATCACCAACCGGTTGTCAAAATCGCCCAGCGGCCGATCGAATACCAGTGAACTGCGGTTGCCTATCAGATCATCATCGTGGGCCAACGCCCCGAAAGAATCACGGTTTACATAGCCGGGTTGGGTCGCGGCAGATGTACGATAACGTTCTACATTGCGCCACTCACGAAAACCGCTGTAGTAATAGAACTGATTATGCAGCTCGATTTCCGGGGTGGTGAACCAGTCCAAACTGGCCTGGAAAGACGTCGCATTGCTCTGAATCCGGCTGTCAGTCAGGTTGTTGTAGTTGATATCGCGCAGCTCGCGTGCAATGCGCCCGTCCACCAGCGGTGTGCCGTAGTAAGGATTGGTCGTGCGGTTAAGCATGCGATCCAAACTCAGCGTCAGCAGGGCATTTTCTGTCAGTTTAAACAGCAATGAGCCGGATACGCGTTTCTGCTTATCGCGTTCATATTGCACGTTGGTACCGTTGTCGTTACCGCTGACATCCAGACGATAAGCTGCCACATCATCCAAAAGCGTGCCGCCAGAACCAAAATGTAAACGCTGGCTGTTGTAACTGGCTAAGCCGTAGTCGAACTCAACAGGCTGGCGGCTAAACGTTGGCTGGCGTGACACCAGATTGACGCTACCGCCGGCTGCGCTCAGGCCATTGAGCACCGAGCCGGGGCCGCGCAGCACCTCAACACTGTCGTAGTGCGACGGATCCGCCAGTTGGATCGTGCTGCCGGGCGTTTCGACACCGTTATACAGCCAAGACACCGGCCTAAAACCACGTAGTGAAAAGTTATTACTCAGCGTAGGTGATGCCACGCCAGACATACCGGTTGCGTGTTCGACCACGTCAGCCAGCGTTTTGTCCCCACGTTGCGCAATAGCCTGGTGGCCGATCACATCCACACTGCGCGGCGTTTCCTTGTTGGTCAGTCCCAAACGTGAGGCCGCGTGTGTGACCGACGCCAAGCCGCTGTAGGTTCCTGGGGACGCAGTTGAAGCTTCTACGGTAACGCTGTCTTCACAGCCTGGTGACGCGTCTGCTTTGTCGCAACCGTTGACGGCGCCCAGAGCGACACCCGAGAAGAGAAAAAAACCCGAGGCAATCAGACGATAAAGTGATTTTATTGGCGTGACGAAACGCCGGCGTGCAGCACTCATTTACAGCATCCCTGTGGTGAAATAAAAACGTGGCGAGGCCTAAGGCCATCATTATATTTTTTGTTATGTTATAACATATCGAAACTTGGGCGCCAGTTTTATTGTCCTTGTGCACTCCCCACGACAACTAACGCGCCATCCTTTGGCGCTTTGCCGCTAAATCAGCGACAATAAGACTTTTGCAGCCGACAGGACGCGTTATGCAGGCCGAAATTCTTCTCACGTTAAAACTCCAGCAAAAACTGTTCGCCGATCCACGCCGCATCGCGCTGCTTAAACAGGTCCGGCACACAGGCTCCATTAGCCAGGGCGCAAAACTGGCGGGTATCAGCTATAAAAGCGCCTGGGATGCGATTAACGACATGAACCAGTTGGCGGAGCAGACTGTGGTTGAGCGTGCGACCGGGGGAAAAGGCGGTGGCGGTGCGCAGGTGACCCATTACGGTGAACGTCTGATCCAGCTTTACGACCTGTTGGGGCAGATCCAGCAAAAAGCCTTCGATGTGTTGCAACAAGACAACCTGCCGCTCGACAGCCTATTGGCGGCCATCTCGCGTTTCTCGTTGCAAACCAGTGCGCGTAACCAGTTCTTTGGCACCGTGATAGGACGCGATCACCAGAAAGTACAACAACATCTCGATATCTTGCTTAACGACGGCAAAACGCGTCTTAGTGCGGCGATAACCCAGCAGAGTGCCGATAGACTGCAACTCTCCCCCGGTAAAGACGTGCTGGCGTTGATTAAAGCCCCTTGGGTAAAGCTGAATACCGATCCCGCGTTGGCGGGGGCCGCGGACAACGCGCTGGAGGGCGTGGTAGCCAGTATCCAGCCAGGCACCGATCATAGCGAAGTGCTGGTCACGCTGACGGGCGGTGAAACCCTGTGCGCCACAGTAGCCAATCCAGAGTTGCAACAACTTAAATTACGCCCCGGCAGCACAGTACAGGCCTTGTTTAATGCCGATCGCGTGATCGTCGCGACGTTGTGTTAAACGCAACGTTACGTTGCATTTTTGCCGATTGACATCGCCTTGCAATGCGCCTATTTCTAAACAAAATAATTGCATAAAAAGGAATAGGTGATGTCGTCGTTGCACATTTCGCAAGGTTCGTTTCGCTTAAGCGATACCCGTACCCTGACGCTAGAGACGCTGGATATTCAGGCCGGCGACAGTTGGGCCTTTGTTGGTGCCAACGGCAGCGGAAAATCCGCGCTGGCACGTGCACTTGCCGATGAACTGGTGCTGCTCAACGGCGAACGCAGCAGCGATTTCAAGCATGCAGTGCGCATCTCTTTCGAACAGTTGCAAAAGCTGGTCAGCGACGAATGGCAACGCAACAATACCGACCTGCTCAGCCCCGGTGAAGAAGACACCGGGCGCACCGTGGCTGAAATCATTCAGGAAGACGTCAAAGACCCCGCGCGCTGTGCGCAACTCGCCGAACTGTTTGGCATTACTCCGCTGCTGTCACGCCGTTTCAAATACCTTTCAACCGGCGAAACACGCAAAACGCTGCTGTGCCGCGCGCTGATGCCGCAACCCGATTTACTGATCCTGGACGAGCCGTTCGACGGGCTGGACGTGAATTCGCGCGCCCAGTTGGCTGCACTGCTGAGCGACCTTTCTGGGCATGGCTATACCCTGGTCCTGGTGCTCAATCGCTTTGACGAAGTGCCGGACTTTATCCGCCAGGTTGGCGTATTGGCAGATTGCACGCTGGCAAGCCAGGGGACACGCGAACAGGTCATGGCCGACGCGTTGGTCGCACAATTGGCGCACAGTGAAAATCTTGATGGCCTGGCACTGCCAGAAACGGAAGATCCAACCCAAACAACCACGTTACCGGCGGATCAACCGTTAATTGTCCTGCGCGACGGCATTGTCAGTTACGACGACAGACCGATCCTTAACCACCTCGATTGGCAGGTTAACCCCAAGGAGCACTGGCAGATCGTTGGTCCGAACGGTGCGGGAAAATCCACCCTGCTCAGCCTGATCACTGGCGATCATCCTCAAGGCTACAGCAACGACCTCACGTTGTTTGGTCGCCGTCGCGGTAGCGGAGAAACCATCTGGGATATCAAACGCCACATCGGTTACGTCAGCAGTAGCCTGCACCTGGACTACCGTGTCAGCACCAACGTCCGCAACGTGATCCTGTCCGGTTTCTTCGATTCGATTGGTATTTACCAGGCGGTATCCGATCGCCAACGGCAGTTGGCCGATCAATGGTTGGCGCTGCTGGGATTACAGGGAGAAGCGCCGTTTCATAGCCTGTCCTGGGGACAACAGCGATTAGCCCTGATCGCCCGCGCACTGGTCAAGCACCCGACGCTGCTGATCCTCGATGAACCACTTCAAGGGTTGGATCCGCTCAATCGTCAGCTGGTACGCCGGTTTATCGACGTATTGATCGCCCAAGGTAGCACCCAGTTACTGTTTGTCTCTCACCATGCAGAGGACGCGCCGCAGAGCATTACTCACCGCCTGAGCTTTGTCCCTGACGCTGCAGGATATCGCTATCAGCACGATGCATTAGCCTAATCCCCGAGAATGATGCGGATGGGTGGCAAGGCCACTCATCCGATGACATATCCGGCAACACTTCCTCCGTAACACATCACATTTGGCCTTTTATCATAAGGGGTAAAGGATTCGTTTCTGGAGACACTATGTCCGCCGCACTGATTATTATCGATCTTATTGACGATCTGATTGGCCCCAAAGGCCGTGCGAATCATTGTCGTGAACAGGCAGTGGCGCAAAATCTGATTGCCAACACCAATGCCGCAGCGGCTTACGCCCGTGTGCGTAAAATCCCGGTGATTTGGGTGCGCGTCGGTTTTGCCGACGACTATCACGATATTCCCGCCCACTCTCCTTTGTTCAACCACCTAAAACAGATAGGCGCGCTGCGTTTGAGTAGCCCCGGTTGCCAATGGGATAAGGATTTACAGGTGTTGCCGGCAGATATTGAGTTTGAAAAGCATGGCGTCTCCGCCTTTGCCGGTAACAATTTGTTAGCCTGGTTGCAGGAACATCATTGCCACCATCTATTGCTGGGCGGCGTCAGCACGCCACTGGCAATAGAAAGTACCGCCAGACAGGCGCACGATGCCGGTTTTCAGATCACGGTCTTACAGGATTTGTGTGCAGCCCCCACCCTGGAAATCCACCAGCAGAGTCTGGACATTTTGCAGAATTTGGCGGAAATTTCCCGGTCGTCAACCTGGATGAAAGGTTAATAGCAACATTTGCGCTACTGCCCCGACCTTTACTGTAACTTCACTGTGTTACTATCCGACTTAGCGCTCAATTCCGCCATAATCACACGCCGCAAAGGCACTGAGCGCCGTGTACATATTTTAAAGGGACATAGTTATGTGGGGCGTACTGGCTGCTTCGTTATTCTTTTTGCCATTTAACCGGCTGATTGCCTGGTCAATTTTGGCCGCTTCAGCAGGGATGGGGATGTACCATGGGGTGCTTACTCCGCTCAGCCTGGCATGCTTATTGGGCATCGTTGCTCTCGCGGGGCTAAGGCACCATTTCCGCGCGCAGCGTAATCTCAGTGTCCTGTTCGAAGTGCTGGTCGTTGCAAGTTGTGTGGCGCTGTTCCTGCATCTGGTGCCGGGCATCAATAACCCATTGATGATCGACGGTGAAAAAGCGGGCCCGTTAAGCGCGCCTTTTACGATGTACTACAACTTCGACAAAGCGCTGGTGCCATTCCTTCTATTTGCTTGTTTACCAACGTTATTTAAACGCGACGAACCGGAAAAAAGCAGAGGGTCATTGTCCTGGATAGCGTTGATTATCAGCGTTCCGGTTCTACTGCTGATAGCCGTGGCACTTGGCGGCCTGAAGATCGAGCTGCATACCCCATCCTGGATCCTGCCGTTCGTCATGGCTAACCTGTTCTTTGTCTGCATGGCTGAAGAGGCATTATTCCGCGGTTATTTGCAGCAACGTCTTAGCCAATGGTTGGGTGCCTGGCCGGCATTGATTATCGCAGCCGTGATTTTTGGTGCCGCACATCTGGCTGGCGGCATGTTGATGGTGGCTTTCGCCACGCTGGCCGGATTGATATACGGTCTGGCATGGATGTGGAGTGGTCGCTTGTGGGTACCTATTTTGTTCCACTTTGGGCTTAATCTGACACATTTGTTGCTGTTCACTTACCCTCTCTATCAACATTCCTGACACCTTTTAGCCGGTAGGTACCTGCCTGCCGGCCGTCCTGGTGAAAACGTTATCACCCATGCACGAATTCTTGTTTCCTTCCTGATATTCCTCGGACTGCATCACCGGCACTCCTTGCCGGCACACCTTGTGTAAGCGATTCCATTTTTCGCGCTAGATCACCTTTTCCCTCCGAAAGACGTGCTATCTTTTTGCCCATAGCTATCCATTTATATGCATTACTGGGCCGTTAGCGGCAGATGAAAGCGATTACACCCAGCCGCATCGACCAAGAAAAAGGAACCGTCATGACGGAATTTAACCCAATCGATCACCCCCATCGCCGCTATAACCCGCTGACTGGGCAATGGGTATTAGTTTCACCGCACCGCGCCAAACGGCCTTGGCAGGGCCAGCAGGAATCCGCGCAGCAAGAAACACTGCCGCAGCACGATCCGAACTGCTTCCTGTGCCCAGGAAATACCCGCGTGACCGGCGATAAAAACCCGGATTATAAAAATACCTTTGTGTTCACCAATGACTTTGCCGCATTGATGACTGACACCCCGCTGGCACCGGAAAGTGCAGACCCTTTGATGCGCTGCCAGAGCGCACGTGGTACCAGCCGGGTGATTTGCTTCTCCCCCGACCACAGCAAAACGCTGCCGGAGTTGACGCTTCCGGCGCTGGAATGCGTGATCGCAACCTGGCAAGAACAGACCGCCGATCTGGGGCGCAGCTATCCGTGGGTCCAGGTATTTGAGAATAAAGGTGCAGCGATGGGGTGCTCCAATCCCCATCCGCATGGGCAAGTTTGGGCCAACAGTTTCCTGCCAAACGAAGTCGAGCATGAAGATCGCCTTCAGCGCGCCTATTTCCAACAACACCAATCCCCCATGCTGCTGGATTACGTTCAACGCGAACTGGCCGACGGCAGCCGCACCGTAGTGGAAACCGAACACTGGCTGGCTGTGGTGCCCTACTGGGCCGCTTGGCCGTTTGAAACGCTGCTGTTGCCGAAGCAGAGCGTGCAGCGTATTACCGATCTCAGTACCGCACAGAGTGGCGATCTGGCCGTGGCACTGAAAAAGCTCACCAGCCGCTACGACAACCTGTTCCAGTGCTCCTTCCCATATTCCATGGGCTGGCACGGTGCGCCGTTCAATGATGCGGATAACCGCCACTGGCAATTACATGCTCACTTCTATCCACCGCTGCTGCGTTCCGCCACGGTGCGTAAATTTATGGTGGGTTACGAAATGTTGGCGGAAACCCAACGTGATCTGACAGCAGAACAGGCCGCAGAGCGTCTGCGCGCCGTTAGTGATATTCATTACCGTGAAGCCGGAGTCCAATAATGAGTTTGAAAAATCTTACCCACTCCCTGTTCAGCGAACGTTTTGGTTACGCGCCAGAGCTGACTATTCAGGCCCCTGGCCGGGTGAACCTGATCGGCGAACACACTGACTATAACGACGGTTTTGTGCTGCCGTGCGCCATTGATTACCAGACAGTGATCGCCTGTGCCAAACGCAATGATCGTCAGATCCGGGTCATTGCCGCCGATTACGACAACCAACAGGATCAATTCTCGCTCGACGCGCCGATCGTGAGCCACCCGAGCCAGCGCTGGTCCGACTATGTGCGGGGAGTGATCAAACACCTGCAACAGCGCAACGCCGATTTTGGCGGTGCCGATCTGGTGATCTCCGGCAACGTGCCGCAGGGTGCCGGCCTAAGTTCCTCTGCCTCGCTGGAAGTTGCTGTAGGCCAGGCGATACAGGCTTTGTATCAACTACCGCTGGATGGCGTGGCGCTGGCACTGAATGGACAAGAGGCAGAAAACCAGTTTGTCGGCTGTAACTGCGGGATTATGGATCAATTGATTTCCGCACTCGGTGAGAAAGATCATGCTCTGTTGATCGATTGCCGTTCACTGGAGACACGGGCGGTATCGGTACCGGAAGATATTGCCGTAGTCATCATCAACTCCAATGTAAAACGCGGTTTGGTGGACAGCGAATACAACACCCGACGCCAGCAGTGTGAAGCCGCAGCACGCTTCTTTGGCGTCAAGGCGCTACGCGATGTCAGCCCAGATCTGTTTTTCCCGATCCAACATGAACTGGATCCGATCGTCGCCAAACGAGCGCGCCACGTGATCAGTGAAAACGATCGTACGCTGGCCGCGGCTGATGCATTGGCCGCGGGCGATATGACATTGATGGGCCGACTCATGGCGGAATCTCACGCCTCTATGCGCGATGACTTTGAAATTACCGTGCCGCCAATCGACCGGTTGGTAGACATTGTCAAAGCCGTTATCGGCGACCAAGGCGGGGTGCGTATGACGGGTGGCGGCTTTGGCGGTTGTATTGTTGCCTTGATGCCACAGGCATTAGTTGCCCCCGTGCGCGAAGCGGTAGCCCGTGAATATCCATTACAGACCAATGGGCTGAAAGAAACCTTCTACGTTTGCAAAGCATCCGAGGGGGCTGGTACATGTTGAGCGACAACCAGGCGCTGGCACCTGACGGCCAGCCCTACCAATTAACCCAGTTGAAAAACGCAGCTGGGATGACGGTAACCCTAATGGACTGGGGCGCTACCTGGCTTTCTGCCGTCCTTCCGCTGAAATCAGGCAAAACCCGCGAACTGCTGCTGGGCTGCCAAACGCCGGCTGACTATCTGCTGCAAGCGGCCTATTTGGGAGCCACCGTCGGGCGCTACGCTAACCGTATCGCGACCGCGAGCCTGCAGATTGATGGCAAGCGGCATCCTCTGGATGCCAATCAAGGGGAACACCAGTTACACGGCGGGCCAGAGGGTTTCAACGCCCGCAGGTGGCGAATTATTGAGCAAAGCGAACGTCAGGTCAGTTACGCCCTCCATTCGCCAGACGGTGACCAAGGTTTCCCCGGTAATCTCGATGTCCAGGTGTGCTATCAGCTCACTGCCGATAACCGGCTGGAAATCAGTTACCAGGCGCAAACCGATAGCGCCTGTCCCGTTAACTTGACCAATCACGCCTACTTCAACCTGGACGGTGAGGGCACCGATGCGCGCCACCAGCGGTTGCAACTGTTTGCCGACCGCTATCTGCCGGTCGACAGTGATGGGATCCCCTGTGCTGCGCTTACACCGGTAGAAGGCAGTGGCATGGATTTCCGTCAACCAAAAACATTGCTGCAGGATTTTCTGCACGACCGAGACCAACAACGTGTAAAGGGCTACGATCACGCCTTCCTGCTGCACCGCACATGCGCTGCGTTAGACAGCCCGGCGGCGCACCTGTGGTCCGCAGATGGCCAGGTGAAAATGAGTGTCTTCACCACTGCACCGGCATTGCAGCTCTACAGTGGCAACTATCTGGGCGGTACCCCAGCGCGTGACGGTGGCAGTTACGCAAATTACGCTGGCGTAGCTCTTGAAAGCGAGTTCTTACCGGACAGCCCGCACCATCCAGAATGGCCGCAGTCCAATTGCTGGCTGCAACTCGGCCAACGTTATCAAAGCGCCACCCATTATCAGTTTTATCCTATCTGACCCGCTACGCCCCTTGCCATGCGGCAAGGGGCCGTTTGTTATAAATACTTACCTTTTTACATCTCCACCCTGCCGGCCGTTACCTTTCCTTATTCCAAACCTCGCACTAGAATCAGGCTACGGTGATAAGCACAACACCTTGTGCAACGTCACAATTTTCGGCCAGCCCGGCCGGTCAATAGCTGAAGGAACACCTATGCGTCTGATTACTGCACTTCCATTACTGGCAGGTTTACTGCTTAGCACCAACCTGATGGCGGCTGAAACGGCAACAAAAACACCTTCACCCGCCCAGGCCGCGCAGCAGAAACGCATGACCGATTGTAATCAACAGGCCTCTAGCAAAACGCTGAAAGGCGCGGACCGCTCCACCTTTATGAGCACCTGTCTGAAATCCGAAGGTACCGCTGCGACGAAAACGCTGACACCGCAGCAGCAGAAAATGAAAACCTGTAACGCCGATGCCAAGACCAAAAGTCTGAAAGGCGACGAACGTAAAACCTTTATGAGTAATTGCCTGAAAAAATCGGCCTGATTCCCCTGCTCTTGCCGCACGGCTGAATTCCCTTTAGCCGTGCGACTTTCCCTTTCGGCGTCCGCCTGAACGATTCAGCTTTTCCTCAGCACAGCACTTACTTTGCGGCAAGAAATTGGCTATGGTTAAACACTATCGATTGCCGAGCCACTGGCCGCGGCAATATAATGATTTTCGTTATCATTGAAATGTCAGATTATTAAGGAGTTAAGCTATGGCTGTAACTAAGCTGGTTCTGGTGCGTCACGGCGAAAGCCAGTGGAACAACGAAAACCGCTTCACCGGTTGGTATGATGTTGATTTGTCAGACAAAGGCCGCACCGAAGCAAAAGCAGCAGGCAAGCTGTTGAAAGATGAAGGTTTCTCCTTTGACTTTGCTTACACCTCCGTACTGAAGCGTGCAATCCACACCCTGTGGAACATTCTGGACGAACTGGATCAGGCTTGGCTGCCGACGGAGAAATCCTGGAAGCTGAACGAGCGTCACTACGGTGCGCTGCAGGGTCTGAACAAGGCTGAAACCGCAGAAAAATACGGTGATGAGCAGGTTAAGCAATGGCGTCGCGGTTTTGCCGTCACCCCACCAGAGCTGACCAAAGATGATGAGCGTTACCCGGGCCACGACCCACGTTACTCTGCGCTGACCGAAAAAGAGCTGCCACTGACTGAAAGCCTGGCCCTGACTATCGATCGCGTGATCCCATACTGGGACGAAGAAATTCTGCCACGTATCAAAAGCGGTGAGCGCGTTATCGTTGCGGCACACGGTAACTCCCTGCGTGCACTGGTGAAATACCTGGATAACCTGAGCGAAGACGAGATCCTCGAACTGAACATCCCAACCGGCGTGCCGTTGGTGTATGAGTTTGACGAGAACTTCAAGCCGATCAAACGTTACTATCTGGGCAATGCCGACGAGATCGCTGCTAAAGCGGCCGCCGTGGCAAACCAGGGTAAAGCGAAGTAATTTTCGCCCGTTGATCTAAAAAGCCCCCGGTTTTGGCCGGGGGCTTTTTTTATGGCGCAAAGCGAGCTTTATTTGGCGCGTCGTGCTTTCACGGCTTGCGCGAGTTCGCGCAATACCGTCTCGGTATCCGCCCAGCCGATGCAAGCATCGGTGACGCTTTTGCCGTAAACCAGCGGTTCGCCGCTTTCCAGGTTCTGATTACCTTCCACCAGATGGCTTTCGATCATCACACCCATGATCGCCTTTTCACCCCCGGCGATCTGCCCACAAACGTCGGCATTCACGTCCAACTGCTTCTTGAACTGCTTGCTGCTATTCGCATGGCTGAAATCGATCATCACCTGTGCAGGCAGACCCGCTTTGACCAGGCCTTCTTTGACTTCTTTCACATGTGAAGCGCTGTAGTTCGGTTCTTTGCCGCCACGCAAAATGATGTGGCAATCGCCGTTACCGCTGGTATTCACAATCGCCGAATGGCCCCACTTGGTGACTGACAGGAAACAGTGCGGTGCGCTGGCAGCATTGATGGCGTCAATCGCGACCTTGATGGTGCCGTCAGTACCGTTCTTGAAGCCAACCGGGCAAGACAGGCCGGAAGACAGCTCGCGGTGTACCTGGGATTCTGTAGTGCGTGCGCCGATCGCGCCCCAGCTCATCAGATCCGCCAGATACTGCGGGGTGATCATGTCGAGGAATTCGCCAGCTGCTGGCAGACCGCTGTCGTTGATATCCAGCAACAGTTTGCGTGCCAGACGCAGACCGTCGTTGATCTGGAAGCTGTTATCCATTTGTGGATCGTTGATCAGGCCTTTCCAGCCCACGGTGGTGCGCGGTTTTTCAAAATAAACACGCATCACGACTTCCAGCTCGCCACTCAGCTCCTGACGCAGTGACAGCAAGCGGCCCGCATATTCTTTGGCCGCTTTGGTATCATGAATAGAGCAAGGACCGATGACAACCAGCAAGCGATCGTCACTACCACGAAGGATCTGATGAATAGCATTGCGTGCCTTGGACACCGTCTCTGCTGCGCGTTCAGTCGCCGGAAACTTTTCTAACAGGGCCACCGGTGGCAGGAGTTCCTTAATTTCTTTAATGCGTAAATCGTCGTTTTGGTAATTCATAACTTTTCCATTCGGTATCGAGAGGCGGTATTTCACAAAACGCATACCCTATGAATTTCAAGTTGCAGCTAGGCACCCAGTTCACTCATCCCCAGGCGCTTACTTAAGTAAGTCACTGGGGTGAGTGAGTGCAGGTAACAACGCTGCAACTTGAAAGGCGACGGGTATAGATCCCACCAATTTAGCCTGTGAGGGTAGCGCTGTAAATCACCTTTGCCGCCCGCAGAATGAACGGCCAAATTAACAGTAGATTGTGCTGTTTCATCAGGGGAGCGTAGTGGCTCCTTTTTCGTTATGCTAACAACCAGGATACAGTTACTCGAGCCAAACCATGCCCTCTCTGTTATTAGTTGATGACCACCCGGTGGTTCATGTCGCACTGGAAGCGGCGCTAATCAAATCGTCCCGCCAGTATCACCTGCAGGCGGTACAAGACGATGTCCAGGCGCTGAGCCAACTGGCCATTCGCGATTTTTCGTTGGTGATCCTCGATATTGGCCTGCCGCAGGTAGATGGCCTGCAGCTGTTGAAAAAAATCCGTCGTCGCTATCCACAGCAACCGGTCTTGATCTATACCGCACAGGAAGAAGACATTTATGCCCGTATGGCCTATGCAGCAGGTGCCAATGGGTTTGTCCATAAGGGCAGCCGACTCGAACAGCTGGTGCAAGCGATTGAAACTGTACTCGATGGTGCCCTGAGCTTTCCCGACACGGCAATGGCAGAAGAAACTCAGTCAGTGGAAGGGGCGCTGCTGACCCCAAAAGAGCTGCAGGTTCTCGGATTACTCAGCAAGGGACTGTCTAATCTGCAAATTGCCGACATGCTGAGCATCAGTAACAAAACCGTCAGCACCCACAAGAAGAATATTTTGCGCAAAACCGGTGCCAGCAACCTGCTGGAACTGGTAGCGGTATTTAAAGAGCTAACGCCATGATGCATGGCGTTCTATTGTTGTTAGCCCTGCTGTTGTGTTTAGGTAAAACCGCGCAAGCGGGGCAACCGGTGCGCTACCAACTGGTCAGCAACCTGAGTATCCCTCCCGATATGCTGATCGCCAGTGAGAAAAACCCCTGGCGCGACGCCAGCCTGCGCATCGGGATCATCAGTGAAAACACCAGCCCCTATAACATCATTGTGGATGACGATTTGTACGGCCTGAACGCCGACTACCTCGGTTACATACAGCAGGTCACAGGCATCCACTTTCAAATCTACGGCTTTACCGATCTGGCACGCCTTGAGCAGGCATTACATAACGGCACTATCGATCTGGTGTACGGCATTCCGCAAAACGAAGCGCTGCATAATCTGAAAGTCTCTCAGCCTTATTACGTCAGTAACTTACGTGTACTGCGAGATCGCAGTAATGACCGTCAGGTGATGCTCAATTCCGCCAATGCACGGGTGGCGATCAGTACCTTAACCGATATGCAGGCCGGTAACGCGTTGAAAGCGATCTCCCCTCACGTACAGCGTTATGACAATAACTTGCAGGCGGTATATGCCTTACTGAACGGCAGCAGCGACTACTTTATTGCTGACGAAGCCAGCGCCAGCTTTATTATCGACCAATTGCAGCTCGGGCAGCTTTATCAGATCGAAAGTACCGTTAATCTCGGGAATCTGTCGTTCGTCTTTGCCGCCGCCAACCCGCAACTGATAGACACTCTCAATATTGCCATCGCCGATACTCCGATGGAGTTTATGAATGCCATTCAAAGCCGCTGGAGCAAAAAAATCCCCAGCTATCTCGACACTGGCAACGCCGATCTGACCCAAATGGAAAAAAGTTGGGTGGGAACCCACCCTACCGTTTATTACGCCGCCATTGAGAATAACTTTCCGTTCGCCTACCGCGGTGCCGGTGGGCAACCGCGCGGCTACGCAATCGACATTTTGAATATCATTGCGCAGAACACCGGGCTGCGCTTTATGCCGCTTTGGGCACGTAATGCCGAGGAGGCGGACCAACTGGTGCAATCCGGTCAGGCCAGTTTCCGAACGGCACTGCCATTAGCCCGTGGCGTTAAAGCGCGCTACAGCGCCAGCATGCCAATCCACCGCTCGCTGTGGGGGGTTTACATTGGCCAACACACCAACGGCATTTCCACCTGGAGCGATCTGGCCGGCAAGCGTATCGGGGTGTTGCAGGGGGACCTGGCTCAAGGGCTTGTTCCCCCCGATGAAGAGCTGATCCGTTTTACCGACAGCAAAACCCTGTATGACGCGTTGGCCAACGGCCAAATAGATGCGCTGGTAGATAATGTGATCTCAGCAAACTTTGTCGCCCTGTCACGCTATTCTGGTGCGATAAAACTGGCGTTTGCCGCCAATAACATTGCCTACCCAGTGGCCTTCGGTGTACGTCAGGATCAGCCGTTGCTGTTAGCTATCCTCGATAAAAATCTGATGCAGATCCCGTCAGAAACGCTGCAATCATTACGCGATGAATGGATTGTCGATCGCAGCAACTTGATTGATGCCGTGAACGAAAACCGTATGCAGCCACAAACTACCTGGCTTTTAGCGCTGCTGGCAGCAGCAATCTTGCTGTTGCTGGGGCTGACACTTCGCCGCTTTGTGCTTCAACGACGAGAAAAGCGCGAGCGTGAAGTGCTCGAGCAGGCACGCCGACATGCTGAAGCGGAAAATCGCATGAAAAGCAAATTTCTGGCTACCGTCAGCCATGAACTGCGCACGCCAATGCACGCTATTCTCGGCTTGCTGGAGCTGGAGCTAAAGCGCCAGCCAGCCCCTGAGGGATTACCGGTCATTTACAGCTCAGCGTCATCGTTACTCAACTTACTCAATGACTTGCAGGATCACGCAAGGTTGGAAACCGGCTCGCTGACATTAGTGCCCAAAGCTGTGACGCTGCGCCCCTGGATTGACCACATCAGCGCCCTGTATCAACCACTGATTGGCGAACGCCCGGTGAGATTCAGTGTGAATGCGGCCGACAACCTACCCACCGCCGTTCTTGTTGATGGCGAGCGTTTACTTCAGGTAGCTAACAATCTGATAAATAATGCGATTAAATTCACCCCCCGCGGCACTATTCAGGTGAATATCGATTGGCACGCGTCCGCCGCGCCTCAGGGGGACCTGTGCCTGACGGTGGCCGACAGCGGCTGTGGTATCGCCGCCGACGAGATAGACAAGCTGTTCCAACCCTTTTACCGCGCGCGCAGTGCACAGCGCGTATCCGTGCAGGGTACCGGGCTGGGTCTGTCTATCTGCAAGGAAATCGTCGAGCAAATGGGTGGCCATATTGCGCTACATTCACAACCCAGCGTGGGCACCCAGGTTTATGTTAGGGTGCCAGTGACTCCGATCGCGGCTGATCGGGCAACCCACCCGGCTGACAAACCGTTCAATTTACCGTCGCCAACCCTACGCGTGGCACTGATCGACGATCATCCCACCAATCTGTTGCTGATGGAGCGGCAATTACGCCACTTCGGGCTACGACCAACCCTGTTCGAACAGGGCTATACACTGCTGAAAGCCCACCGCCAGCATCCGTTTGACCTGCTGTTTATTGATTACAATATGCCGCGCCCGGACGGCCTGACACTGGCACGATTGATACGCCGGGACGAACAACGCCACCACCTTCCCGCCTGCCAAATTATTCTGTGCTCGGCAGATGTGCAGGAATTTACTCGCATCCCATCAGGACGGGTGGCGATCGATCGGTTTTTAACCAAACCTATTTCGCTGTCGGCTATCGCTCAAGTATTACCGCAGCAGCCGCAGGTGACAGAGCAACAGTTAGTCCTCACTGACCTACAACAGACTCTGATCGAGATGGCGGGTAATGATCACGCGATGCTCCAACGTCTGGCGACAACACTGCTAGCAACGTTACAGCAAGACCGACAACGGCTTGAAAAGGCGCTGCAGAGCCAAGATTTATCAGCATTGGGGCAAAGCGCACATCGTATTAAGGGCAGCCTGTTGATGCTGCAACTGCCGGCAGCAGCAAACCTGTGCCAGCACCTGGTAGAAAGTGGCCGTGAAGGAACATTAAATCAGGCCGCCTATACTGAATTAAGTGTGTTAGTGGAACAGATACTGATAGAACTGGCGGGTCTGGTCAGCACTGACAAGTCGTATTTCGCTATGCATAAGGATGAATAATGTCGGACGCCCCACATGTACACCAGCCAAAAGACAGTAATAGTAAACGCCTACTGACCGCTTTTTTAGTCACTGCGGTATTTATGGTCGCCGAAGTCGCCGGTGGGTTAATTTCCGGTTCACTGGCACTGCTGGCAGATGCCGGCCACATGCTCACCGACGCCGCAGCGCTGTTGGTCGCGCTAATGGCGGTGCACTTCTCGCAACGTAAACCCAATGCACGCCACACTTTTGGTTATCTGCGCCTGACCACTCTGGCGGCTTTCCTCAACGCAGCCGCGTTGCTGGTGATTGTTGTATTCATCCTGTGGGAGGCCATACGACGTTTCTTCGAACCACAGCCAGTGATGGGTACGCCAATGCTGATTATCGCCATAGCGGGGCTGCTGGCTAACCTGTTCGCCTTCTGGCTGCTACACCGTGGCAGTGAAGAGAAGAATATCAATGTACGCGCCGCTGCATTGCACGTGCTGGGGGATTTACTGGGATCCGTGGGTGCCATTGCGGCCGCCATTGTGATATTGACCACCGGCTGGACGCCAATCGACCCAATACTCTCGGTGTTGGTCTCCTGCCTGGTCATACGCAGCGCTTGGCGGCTGTTGAAAGAAAGCTTCCACGAGCTGTTGGAAGGTACACCGCAGGAGGTGGATATCAACAAGTTGCAAAAAGACCTGTGCCTGAATATTCCGGAAGTACGTAATATCCATCATGTGCACGTCTGGCAAATTGGTGAGCAGAAGCTCATGACACTGCATGCGCAGGTGATACCGCCAAACGATCACGATGGCCTGCTGTATCGCATCCAGGCTTACCTACTGGAGCACTACCGGATTGGCCATGTCACCATTCAGATGGAATACCGGCATTGTGATACGCCCGACTGCGGAATTAACCGGGCGCCCGAGCCAAGTGACCACTCACATTCTGGCTCACATTCTCACCTGGGGCATCATCACTAAAACACGTAGGGCACCTAATAAGGTGCCCTAACAATTTATATGTGGAAGATTATGAGGCGGAAGATAAAGGCCGCGATTGGTTACTGCTCGCGCTCTTGATCCACAGCCAGGAGCCGTTCAGCGCAATCAGCGTCAGAATCACGTATTCCAGCGCCATGGCATAAACCCCCTGGTAGGCGAAAATCGCTACGCTAATCACGTCGATCACAACCCACAACAGCCAGTTCTCCACGTATTTGCGGGTCATCAAAATCATCGCCACGATTGACAACACCATCATGGTTGAGTCCCAGAACGGGAAGGCATCCGGCTGCAACTGCGGCATTTGCACGCTCAGACCCAGGCTCTGCATCACCGCAACCGCAATCTGCGTCAGCCCGGCAAACACAGGGTCAATATTGAACGTCATCAGGGCAATACCGATAACACACACGGCAGCCCACGCCAGCGCTTTCGGCAATGACAACCAACGGATTTTCAATTCAGCCTGGTTATCCTGAGTCTGACGGCTCCAGGCGTACCAACCGTAGATATTGGCAACAAAGAAGAAGAGCTGCAGCAGCAGGCTGGCGTAGAGCTGAATTTGGAAGAAGATCACCGCAAACAACGTCACGTTAATCAAACCAAACAGGTAGTTGATAATCTTCTCTTTGCTGGCATACCAAATGCACAGCAAACCGAACAGGGTGCCAATGGCCTCAATCCAAGAAAGATCGTAGCCTCCGGCCCCCAACGGAATATGCACCAAAATATTGCTGGTACTGAAAAAGCTCATTTTATCATCCTTATTAAGCGGTTAATCTGCCCTCAGGCGTTCCCTTTTACCTGCATTTTTAATTGCGCAGCGAAATCCAGCATCCGGTTCAGTGGGATCAGGGCCTTCTGGCGTAGCGCAGCGTCGACGTGTATCTCATGCAGTGCGCCACCTTGCTCCAGCCCATCAGCGATGGCCTTCAGACCATTCATCGCCATCCACGGACAGTGTGCGCAGCTTCGGCAAGTGGCGCCTTCACCGGCAGTAGGCGCTTCGAATAATTCTTTGTCCGGACAGGCTTGTTGCATCTTATAGAAAATACCGCGGTCGGTGGCGACAATCAGCTGCGGATTAGGCAGCGTTTGTGCCGCCTGAATCAATTGGCTGGTTGAACCCACCGCATCTGCCAGATCAACCACTGCCTGAGGCGACTCTGGATGCACCAGTATCGCTGCGTCTGGGTACAAGGCCTTCATACGCATCAAGGCCTGGGTTTTAAACTCGTCATGGACGATACAAGCGCCCTGCCAGCAAAGAACATCGGCACCCGTCTGCTTTTGCACATAGTTACCCAGATGGCGATCCGGTGCCCAGATGATTTTTTCACCCAAGCTGTCGAGGTGCTCAATTAATTCAACAGCAATACTGGACGTCACGACCCAGTCGGCACGTGCTTTTACCGCCGCGGAGGTATTAGCATAGACCACCACGGTACGATCCGGATGGCTATCACAAAAGGCATTGAACTCTTCTTCCGGGCAGCCAAGATCCAATGAGCATTCCGCATGTAACGTCGGCATCAGCACCTGCTTTTCCGGGCTGAGGATCTTGGCGGTTTCCCCCATAAAACGGACACCGGCAACCAGCAGAGTCGACGCCGGGTGATTGCTGCCGAATCGTGCCATCTCCAGCGAATCCGCCACGCAACCGCCCGTTTCTTCAGCCAACGCCTGGATTTCCGGATCGGTATAATAATGGGCTACCATCACCGCATTACGTTGCTTGAGCAGCGTTTTAATTTTCTCGCGATAAAATGCCTTCTGCGCAACATCCAGCGGCACGGGTTTAGGCGGGAACGGATACACCGCCGCGTTCACATCAAACATTTCACTCATCGCTACAATCTCTGTGCTAGGCTGGGTGTCTGCTGCAAGGGTACTCCCCCTACCACAACCCATTCGTTTTATATACTAAACAAAATACCTAAAATCGCGCGAAAAGTCCGCTGATATTTTTGCGTTTACGCTAATTGTGTTTAATACATTAAAAATGTTGAGATAATGAAGTTCAAAAGAGGGCCGTGCGGGGGTCTAAAAGGGATTAATCAGCTCAAAGGGGCGGGATTGATTCAGCCTTATGGCCTCACCCTTCGGGCAACGCTGCGCGATGCTCGAACCTGAACGCAGGTTACTCGTCTCTTTCAGAGACTCGCCCTTCGGGCCAGCGCAAGCGCT
>NZ_JBXWLA010000023.1:183-890 GCF_058191755.1 Serratia sp. CoH_122_TC_1 | reverse complement strand
GGATTCGTGCGTTATGCGATATTCGAGTTTGGGAAAAGTGCTGAAGTACTTTGAGAAATGGTGGGTCGTGCGGGATTGATTCGGCCGTTGGCCTCACCCTTCGGGCAACGCTACGCGTTGTCGTATCGCTGCGCGATGCTCGAACCTGAACGCAGGTTACTCGTCTCTTTCAGAGACTCGCCCTTCGGGCCAGCGCAAGCGCTGTTCAAAAGCGTATATGCTTTTGTCTCACCACAGGATTCGTGCGTTATGCGATATTCGAGTTTGGGAAAAGTGCTGAAGTACTTTGAGAAATGGTGGGTCGTGCGGGATTCGAACCTGCGACCAATTGATTAAAAGTCAACTGCTCTACCAACTGAGCTAACGACCCACTGATGTGGTTTACTGCTGAACCGCGTAAGCAGGAGAAGGACTCGCTGCAATAATGGTGGGCCGTGCGGGATTCGAACCTGCGACCAATTGATTAAAAGTCAACTGCTCTACCAACTGAGCTAACGGCCCACTAACGTGGTTTACTGCTGAACAACCAATACAGACGCTAAGACTGTATTGCGGAAAAACGATGCGGGGTGGGGGACAATTCGAAAAACTCGATTTGGACCTTCTGTTTCACATCTCTACCAATCTGAAAATGGTGGGCCGTGCGGGATTCGAACCTGCGACCAATTGATTAAAAGTCAACTGCTCTACCAACTGAGCTAACGGCC
>NZ_JBXWLA010000023.1:0-84 GCF_058191755.1 Serratia sp. CoH_122_TC_1 | reverse complement strand
CCACAGCAGTGGTGGGTGATGACGGGCTCGAACCGCCGACCCCCTCCGTGTAAAGGAGATGCTCTACCAACTGAGCTAATCACC